>CALGIB010000247.1 GCA_937915955.1 uncultured Pseudomonadota bacterium | reverse complement strand
CGGTCGCCGGCCCGCCGCCAGACGAAGGGCAGCTCCATGGCCCGAGCGCACCCGAGCTCGTGTCCGGTCAGGGGGACGCGGACCTGGGGCAGCTCGCGAATCACCTTGTTGCCGGAGTGCACGTCGACGCAGATGTCGGCCTCGGAGGTGGCCCCGAGCAGCGCGTGGGCGATGCGCTCCACCGGCTCCCCGCCTGGGTCCCCGGGGAAGGCCCGGTTGATGTCCCGGTCGTCGAAGGGCCAGCGCTTGGTGCCCTGGTCCACGCCGAAGACGTTGATCATCGGGATGAGATCGACCGTTCCACGGGGCCGCACCATGGTGAGCGTGCGGGCGACGAGGTTGAGGGCGTGCACCCCCGTGAGCTCCGTGCCGTGGATGCCCGCGACGATGGCGACGTGGGGGCCCTCGCCGCCGCCGAAGCGCAGGCGATGCAGCACGAAGGGGTCGCGATAGGGCGCCTCGAGTCGGAAGACCTCAGTCATCCGCGACCTCGACCACGCGGCAGACCAGCGTGCCCGGGAAGACGACCGGCTGCTCGCGGACCGCGACCACTCGGCCGGAGACCGGCGAGATCACCTCTTCAAGGCGGCGCCCCGTGGTGGCGTCCACGATCTCGCCCAGGGCCTGACCGGCCTCGACGTCGTCCCAGGGATCGCTGCTGGGCAGGAACAGGCCGGCCCGACCGGAGCGCACCCGACGGACCCACTCGTCAGGAGCCACCAGGGGTCGACTGACCGCCGCCCAGTGAAAGGGCAGCGCGTCGTCGGGGAGGACGCCGATGACGTTGAGCAGGTTGGCGACGCCGTCGGCCAGCGCCTTTCCGACGCCGGAGGTCAGGCGGTTGCCGGTGCCCCCCTCCAGCCGGATGGCGCCGGGGAACTGCCCGGCGAAGGTGGAGCCTGTGGCGGGCCCAGCAGCACGGGTCCACACCAGATCGACGTTGGCGTGGCGGGCGAGCTCGGCCGCCTCGGGGCCTGCGACGTGAGCCTGCGCGGTCTCCCGAAAGGCCGGATGGGCGCCGCGCAGCTCGAGCACGCAGTCCGCGCCCCGGACCGCCTCGGTCAGCTTCCAGGCCACCACGTCCGGGGCGTGCCCGTCTGCGCGCCCTGGGAAGCGCCGGTTCAGGTCCTGATCG
The DNA here is from genome assembly GCA_937915955.1 of uncultured Pseudomonadota bacterium. Classification (GTDB taxonomy): domain Bacteria; phylum Myxococcota_A; class UBA796; order UBA796; family CAJQPC01; genus JAAESX01. The sequence continues at coordinate 1,504 of CALGIB010000247.1, read as the reverse complement.
AAGAAGGGCCAGTGCCGCTGGCCCCGGTGCGTCGCGAGCGGGTTCACGCAGGGGTAGACGTCGACGCGGCCCTTCAGGCTCTCGTGGTGCTGCTCGAGCAGGTCCGCGACACGCCAGGCGACCCGCACCCCCTCGGGGGTGTCACCACGGATTCCAGCGACGATGGCGACGCGTGGTCCCTCGCCCGCCTCGAAGCGGCGCCGAACGATGGACACCGAGTCGCCCGTGGGCATCCCGATGTCATGCAGGACAGAGGTCTCGGTGGACAACTCTCAGGCTCCGGCGACCAGCCCAGCGTAGCCTCTCGCCGAGGCTTCGAACGCCATTCCTACGTAGAGCCGCAGGTGGCGGTCCACCGCGTCGGGATCGTCCTCGGCCCGCTGGAGCACGCTCGCGGTGCGGTGGACCCAGGCCTGCACGCAGCGCTCGCGCAGCTCACCCTGGATCAGGGCGTCCCCTTCATGGGTGCGCAGCTCGTTGGTGGAGGCCTGAACCCACGTACGCAGCTCGTGGATCGCGCGCTCGGCCGCGGAGCCTGGGCACTCACCGACGAGCAGAGCGTCGTCGAAGTCCGCGAGCACCGCCTCGAGGCGGGCGTCCGCTCGGCTGCGCCAGCGCGTCAGGCGGTCCGACGAGGGCATGCGGACCGAGCGGATGTTTAGGTCGGGCAGGGTCGGGAACAGGTAGTCGTCTCGAGTCGGCGTCGAGACCACGCGGAGCATCGGCTTCATCTTCTGCTTGCCCAGGAGGGAGGGGCGGCGGGGACAGCGAGGAGGACCACGGGGGACATGGTCGATCCCTGGGTAGCAGGCGATGACTTGCCATGTCAAGAGCTGATGTCGGCGAGCCGCCCACGGAACCGGGTGAAAGAAACGTAGTCTGTGGGTCGTACTGTTCGCGGAAGCCCGATCTCTGCGTCACGGGAGCGCTATGCGCCGCCTCAACACCCTCCTCGTCCTCGTCGCCTGCGTCCTGCTCATCTGGGTGATGCGACCGCAGTCGAACACCGACAGCTACACCGTGGGCCAGGCCCCAGCGGTGGACAGCGGTCCAGGCACCGTGATCTTCGACCTGATCGACGACACACCGCTCAGCGAGATCGAGGCCCTCGAGGCCGAGCTCGGCGTCGACCTCGAGTACAGCTCGGACGTCTCCGCTGACGAGGCCCTGCTCCGCGCCGAGGTCAGCGACGTCGCGGCCGTGGTGCGGGCCGCCGAGGGGCACCCCCTGGTCGAGGTGGTCGAGCCGCTGGTGCTCATCGAGGCGCTGGGCTTCCCCGACGACCCGATGTACGACCAGCAGTGGAACATGAAGCTGATCGAGGTCGAGCAGGCCTGGCGCGTGGGCGGCGGAAGGGGCGTGAAGGTCGCGGTCATCGACACCGGCGTCACGGCGGTCGAGGACCTGGAGGGCATTAAGATCGGCCCTGGCAAGAGCTTCGTGCCCTTCGTGCGCAAGCCCCTGGACGACCACGGACACGGCACCCACGTGGCGGGCACGATCG
>CALGIB010000246.1 GCA_937915955.1 uncultured Pseudomonadota bacterium | reverse complement strand
CCCGAGTGGGGGCTGATGCTGACGCCCCTGGACGTGCCGCTGGTGCAGTTCGGGCGCCAGGTCCGCCGCCCCCGCCGCTGGTACCACTGCTGCTCGGGCGAGCACGCGGCGATCCTGCGCGGCATGCGCCTGCGAGGCTGGAACCGCGCCGGCTACACGCTGCCCATGCACCCCTTCTTCAGCGCCTACCTGGGGATGCTCCGCGAGCGCCTCGGCGCGGACTGGGAGCCGGTCCGCGTGGCCCGAGACGGCTGCGGTCTGCCCACGGTCAGCAACACCGTGAACGAGCTCGCGCGGCTCTACGCCAGCCTGGTGCGCGAGAAGGACGACGACTGGATCTGGGAGGCCATGACCCGCAACCCCGATCTGGTCGGCGGCTTCAACCGCCTCGACAGCACCATCCTGAAGGCCGGCGGCGGCCGGGTCATCGCCAAGGAAGGCGCCGATGGCCTGCTCGGCCTGGCCGTCGAGCACCCGGGCTACCCCAGGGGCCTGGGCGTCGTCATCAAGATCGCCCACGGATGGAACCCCCAGGCGACCTGGTACACGGCCCGCGCCATCCTCGGCGTGCTGGGCTTCGAGCTGCGAAACCCCTACCCGCTCGACCGCCAGAAGGCCTTCATCGTGCCGGGCGTCGTGCCCCCTCACTACCTCGAGGCCCTCGAGCAGATCCCTACCTGGGACGAGTGGGATCCCGACAGCGACCGCTGGCTTTACGACTGGCACCCCTACGCCCCCAGGTGGCAGGGAGGCCCTCGATGAGGGTGCTCAACTGGCTGGGCAACACCCAGGCTGAGCCCACCTCGGGCCTCTGGATGGACGACCTCAACCCGGCGACGTCCCAGGTCATCGCGCAGATCCCTCGGAGCGACGCCAACGACGTCCAGGCGGCCGTGGACAGCGCCCGTGAGGGCGCCCGGATCTGGGGGTCCACCCCCGCCCAGGTGCGCGCCGACACGCTGCGCCGCATCGCCGACGGCATCGACATGGAGCTGAACGATCTCGCCAGGTTGGAGTCAACGGACCAGGGCAAGCCCGTCAGCCTGGCGCGGGCGATCGACATCCCCCGCGCCTCGGCGAACATGCGCTTCTTCGCCAGCGCGCTCGAGCAGGAGGTCCACCAGAGCAGCAAGCACGTCAGCGCCCGCGGGGCCGCGCTGAACTACACCTCGCGCAAGCCCATCGGCGTCGTGGGGCTCATCACGCCCTGGAACCTGCCGCTCTACCTGCTGACCTGGAAGGTCGGGCCGGCCCTGGCCATGGGCAACGCCATCGTCGCCAAGCCCAGCGAGCTCACGCCGCTGACCGCGGACGCGCTGGGCCGGATCTGCAAGGAATCGGGGCTGCCGGCCGGCGTCTTCAACCTGGTGCACGGGCTGGGGCCCGAGGTCGGCCAGGCCATCGTCGAGCACCCGGAGATAAAGGCCATCAGCTTCACGGGGGGCACGGCCACCGGCAGGCGCGTCGCGGCCACCGCGGCCCCGATGTTCAAGAAGCTGAACCTGGAGCTCGGCTGCAAGAACGCGACGCTGGTCTTCGAGGACGCGGACCTGGACGAGGCGGTGGCCGGGGCGGTCATGGCCGGCTTCTCGAACCAGGGCGAGATCTGCCTCTGCGGCAGCCGCCTGCTGGTCCAGGCCGGCATCTACGAGGACTTCGTCCAGCGCTACGTCGAGCGCGTCGCGGCCCTCCGCGTGGGCGACCCGGCGTCCCCGGACACGCAGGTGGGTGCGCTGAACTCGCTGGCCCACCGGGACAAGGTCGAGGGCTACCTGCGGCTGGCCGTCGAGGAGGGCGGCCAGATCCTCTGCGGGGGAAAGCGCCCGGACCTGCCCGCCCCCTTCGACCGGGGCGCCTTCCTCCAGCCGGCCGTGATCGCGGACCTGCCGATCGGCTGCCGGACCGCCACCGAGGAGATCTTCGGTCCGGTCGTGACGGTGCACCCCTTCTCGGATGAGGAGCAGGCGCTGGAGATGGCCAACGGCACCCAGTACGGGCTGTCGGCCTCGGTCTGGACCCAGGACCTCAAGCGCGCTCACCGCGTGAGCGAGGCGCTGGACGTGGGCATGGTCTGGGTGAACACCTGGCTGCTGCGAGACCTGAGGGTCCCCTTCGGTGGGGTGAAGAACTCGGGCGTGGGGCGCGAGGGCGGCGCGTGGTCGATGCGCTTCTACAGCGAGGACAAGAACGTCTGCGTCCTGCTCTGAGCGCTCAGCCCTCGGTCCAGACGCAGAAGTTGTCGAACCACACCCCGCCGTCGTTGTCGTCGCTGAACAGGCCGACCACGCCGGGCCCGGAGCCCGACAGCTGGGGCACCTGCGACTGCATCACCAGCACGTCGTCGACGAAGACGTGCAGGGCGTCGCCGTCCACCACGGCCTCCAGGGTCGCGAAGGTCTTGTCCGCCGGGTGGTACAGGTCCGCCGAGCTGTCCGTGACCAGCGCCGTACAGGAGGACCCCTCGCAGACGGACAGATCCATGCGCCCGACGGGGTCGTAGCGCTCGTAGTAGCCCTGGGGGTCGTCCCAGCGCACGGCCAGACCCGAGCCGGCCTCGTAGCCCCAGACCACCCCGGACAGATCGTTGGCGTTGCCGGTCCACGCGACGTCGACCCGCACGCCGAAGCGCTCCGCGGCGCCCAGGTCGTGCAGCCAGGCGATGGCCTCGTACTCGCCGTAGCGCCCCTCCGTCAGCAGCCCCTCCTCGACCCGCCAGGCCCCCTCGCCCGACTGGTTCCAGTCCTCGAAGTCGTCGAACGGCGTGCAGTAGATCTGCTCCCGCCCGGGCTCCTCGCTGTCCTCCGGGGGGTCGCTGTCCAGGGCCGGCTCGCTGTCGTGGAGCGCGGGGCGCGCCTGCACGTCCCCCTCCTTCTGGAAGGCGTAGTCGGAGCAGGCCAGCGCCAGGGCCACCAGGCTCACCGCGGCGCCTCCTCGACGGAGAGCACGAGATCGCCCGACGGCCGGTCCTCGCCTCCGATCCACGCCCAGCCCGTGACCTCGAACTCCGCCGCGGTGTCCCCGTCCAGCTTCAGCGCCAGGTGGGTCAACAGCTCGCCCGGGCTCTTCAGCCCGTGCTGGAAGCCCTGATCACCGATGATGACCGCTCGGTCGACCAGCTCGACCTCGGCCCCCAGCGAGCCCCCGTCGTAGGACTCGGGCAGCCGGTACAGGACCAGCTCACCGCTGTCCTCCTGGGTCACCGTCCCGTGCACGCCCAACTCCAGCTCCACGCTGTCGATGTTGTCGAGCACCTCGTCGGGCCCGGTCAGCTCGAAGTCGAAGCCGATCACGGCCTGATCGCCGGCCAGCTGGACGGCGCCGAACTCCGTCTCGAACTGCTCGGTCCACGAGGCCGAACCCAGCCCGCCGATCCCGTCACCGAGGGGACCCGAGCCGCTGCAAGCCAGGAGGAGCAAGAACACCCGCGCAGCATAGACGCCGGTTAGGCGACTTCAGCTCGGAGACTCCATGGGCCAGATCGTCGCCGGGGCGCTCGCGCCTCATCCGCCCCACCTCATCTACGCCGCGAACCCGCCCCAGAACGAGCCGCGGGCCGAGTGCGGGTGGGAGATGCTGCGCTGGGGCTACGAGCGCCTGGCCAAGGACATCGCTGAGCTGAAGCCGGACGCGCTGGTGGTGCTCTCGCCGCACTGGCAGACCTACATCGGCTGGCACCTGCTCGGCGTGCCCCACTTCAAGGGCAAGAGCGTCGACCCCATCTTCCCCAACCTGTTCCGCTACAACTACGAGCTGGACGTCGACGTGCCCCTGGCCGAGGCGATCGAGGCGCAGGCCCGAGGTGCCGGCCTGGTCACCAGGATGATGCGGAACCCGGACTTTCGGGTGGACTACGGCACGATCATCAGCTGCCACCTGGCGCGACCC
>CALGIB010000245.1 GCA_937915955.1 uncultured Pseudomonadota bacterium | reverse complement strand
CCAGCGAGCGGGCGTAGCGCTCCTCCGCGCGGGCCAGCCCGCCCTGGGCGCGGTCCACGGCGGCCAGGCCCATCCAGGCGCGGGCGTAGGAGGCATCCAGCTTCAGCGCGTGCTCGTAGGCCTCTCGCGCCAGGTCGGCGGTCAGCGCGGCTCGGCCGTAGAGGGTCCAGGCCATGGCCGTCTCGTTGCTGGCCGCCAGCGACTTGTAGGCGTCCTCGGCCTGGTGACCCAGCCCCAGGTTCAGGAGCAGGTCGATCAGGAGCTCGTGCGCCTCGGCGTCGTCCGGAGTCTGGACGATGGCCTTGCGGGCCTCGGAGAGGGCGGCGGCGTCCTGTCCCTGGCGCAGCAACTCCAGCACGGAGTCCGTGCCGGCCCGAGCGGGCGCGAGGAGGAGCTGGAGGGCGAGCAGGAGCATGGAGAGCCGACACCTATCGTGGAGGCGCTGTTCCGGCTCGGCGGGGTAGACTGGGTCCCCTACGAGGTTTCGATGACGCTGCTGCTGCTCTCTACGGTGCTGGCCGCCAAGCTCCCCGAGGTCGCCGTCGTCGGCCTGCACGTCGAGGGTCTTTCCGAGGAGGACGGCGAGCAGGCCAGCCAGCTGATCGGCGAGGCCCTGGGGCGCACCCAGGCCATGGAGTTCATCGAGCCCCAGTACGCCTCGGCCAAGCTCAAGGGGCGCGAGGAGCTGGTCCTTCGGGACATGTACCTCAAGGAAGGCCAGCAGAAGCTGAAAGAGGGTCAGGTGCTCTACAGCCGGGCCGAGCCGGACGCCGCCATCCCCATGCTCGAGGACGCGATCGAGGAGCTGGAGCTGGGCGCCGCGAACACCGGGCAGACCGATGCGCTCATCGAGGCCTGGCTGACGCTGGGGCTGGCCCAGACCGGCATGGGCGAGCAGGACGCCGCGCGCGAGGCCTACCGGCAGGTCGTCGTGCTGGATCCCGCCCGCGAGCTGGATCCCATCACCTACCCGCCCGACGTCATCCAGGGCTACAGCCTGGTCCGGTCCGAGGTCATGGGCGAGGGTACGGGGGGCATCCGGGTGGCCTCGGAGATGGAGGGCACCGAGGTGCTGGTGGACGGTCGCCCCGTCGGGGCGGCCCCGGTGGTCATCAAGGACCTGCCCGTGGGCAGGCACTACGTCTATGCCACGGCCGAGGGCGGCGTCCGCGAGTCGGCCGTCGTGCAGGTCGTCGCGGACGGCATGGCCAGCGTGGGGCTGAAGCTCGACGACCGGAGCCTGGGCCAGAGCGCCGAGACCCCGCTGGCTCGCTCGGCCCAGACCGAAGGCCTGTACCGGGCCGTCGGTGGCTACTCGCAGACGCCTCTGGTGCTCGTGGGCGGCGAGACCGCCAGCGACCAGGTCGCGGTGTTCCTGTACTCCGGACGCAGCGACAACTTCAGCCAGGCCCTGGTCGCGCCCGCTGGGGACGACCCCGTCCGCGCCATCACCGACCTGATCCCGGCGCTGGGCAGCTACGTGACCGAGACCGGCGACATCCGCCCCGACCGGGTCGCGATGACGGTGCCTCCGCTGGACATCGGGGACAACGCCGTGCTGACCCAGATCCTGCTCGACCCCAACGAGGACGTTCAGGTGCAGTACATCCAGACCGGCCCCAAGTGGTGGGTCTGGGCGGGCATGGGCGGCGTCGCCGTGGCGGGCGCGGGCGTCGGAGTGTGGGCGCTGACCCGCTCGACCGAACCCGTGGAAGCCGCCGACGAGGGCACTATCACCGTGGTCCTGCCGGACTGACCCCAGGAGAGGCTCGAGTGGTAAACGCGACGCTCACGCTGGCGCTCCTGGCGTGCAGGTCGCTGCCTCCCGAGCCCGAGGCTGGCGACGCCTCGCGGATGGTGGCGGCGCTCACCCAGGTCGAACAGGATCCTCAGGCTGCGGCCGCGATCTGCCAGCAGATGACGGGCAGGGGCCGCAAGGACTGCGTCTGGGCGGTGGTGCCCGGCCTTGTCGCCGAGGACCGAGCCGCGGCCGAGGCGGCTTGCGCCTCGTTGGAAGGGGACGCCTCCGCGGAGTGCCGCTTCGTGCTCGCCGAGGCGACGGGCGAGGCCTCGGACTGTCCCACCGGAACCCCCCTGGACAACCCCTGCCGCCGGCACCTGTACGAGGAGGAGGCCATCGCAAGGTGGGGAGAGGAGCCGCTGCCTGCGGGCGTACACGGCGAGATGGTCGAGCTCGCCGACGAGCTCGGCACGGCTCTGGTGCCCGAGTACCGGAGCCACATCTTCCGGGTCCTGGTCGGTCAGGAGCACCCGCCGAGGCCGCTGTCCTGCTCGCTGCTGGCCGGCGACGAGCTGCGCTACTGCCAGGCGGCGCTGAACGGTCTGTACGACTCCTACCTGAGCCGCGCGTCCGAGCGCGGGAACCTGCCCTGCGACGGCACCCTGCCGAGGCAGCTCGAGGAGCTGGACAACCCTTCGGTCTGGGCGGCCCTGGAGCGCGCCCAGGAGCTCTACTGTCCGACCTGAGCGGGCCACCCGAGGGGCTCACTCGACGCGGAAGATGGCCTTGGCGGTCTCGCCGGCGACGACGGTCACGCTCTTGGACTGGTCCAGCCCCAGGGCGTCGTTCTTGACCTGGATCGTGTGGGATCCGGCCGGGAGCTCGACGTTGAACATGGGCGTGCGCCCGACGTTCTGGCCGTCGATGAAGATCTCGGCCCAGGTCTTCGCGCCGGTGATGTTGATGTTCACCTTGCCCTTGCCGACGGCCTTCTTCTGCAGCGTCTCGGCGACCGTCGTGGACTTGCCGGCCAGGGGCACGGTCAGGCTGGCGGTGGCGGCGCCGTAGCCGTCCAGGCGGAAGCTGATGCTGTGGCTGGCTCCCACGGTGCCTCGGGTCCAGGTCATCGGGGTGCGGCCCAGCAGGCTGTTGTCCAGGTAGACCTCGGCGCCCGAGGGCTCGGTCGTGAAGCGCACGCTGGGCGAGGTGGCCGCCGGCGTCACGGGGTCGTCGGAGACGTCCACCGGGTCCCGCTGCATGGGGCGGGGCAGGATCTCGGCCTGTGTCTCCTCCAGCCTCAGGGACATGACGATGCGCTCGCCGGCGACCACGTCGATGATCTCCTCGAGCGTGTCGTAGCCCTCGGCCTCGATGCGGATGCTCAGCTGGCCCGGCTCGAGGTGCTCGAGGGCGACCTTGGCGCCCTCGCCCAGCAGGCTGTCGCCGCTGTAGACCTGGGCCGCCACGTTCAGGCGGAGGTTGAGCGCGCCCTCGGTGGGCGCGACCTCGACCGTCTCGACGGTGACCTGGGTCTCGGGGTCCTGGCTGGCCATCCAGCCCACCACGCCCAGGAGCAGCACCACGACCGCGATGGCGACGAACAGGGGGGCTCGGTTGGGTGGCGCCTCGGTGTGGATGGTCTTGGTGCCGCTGCCGCCGCTCTCCTCCCACTCCGGGTCCAGGTCCAGCTCGGGCTGCCGCTTGTAGAGCTCCTCGGCGATGGCCGAGCCGTGCCGCGTGCGCTCGACCTCGGCGCCCCGCTCCTCGGTGAAGAGCTGCTGCATGAACATTGACAGGCTGCGCTGGATCGTCGGCGGCGTGCTCGGGTACATGTACTCGAGCAGGTCCTGCTGGAACTCCCGCGCGCTCTGGAAGCGCTTGTCCAGGTCCTTCTGCAGGGCCTTCATGACGATGTCGTCGAGGCGCTGGGGGATGTTCGGGTTCAGGCTGCTCGGCGGCCGGACATCGACGCTCTTGATGCGCTCGAGCGTCTTGATCTCGTTCTGTTCCTTGAACAGGCGCCGGCCCGTCAGCATCTCGTAGAGGATGATCCCCGCGCTGAACAGGTCGGACTGCTGCGTGGTGTCCCGCCCGTGGGCCTGCTCCGGCGACATGTACTCGAACTTGCCCTTGAGCACGCCATCCTTGGTGTCGTACTGGGACATCTCGGCCTTGGCGATGCCGAAGTCCGCGATCTTGACCTCGCCCTCGTAGCTGACGAGCACGTTGCTTGGGCTCATGTCGCGGTGGACGATGCCCAGGTTGTCGCCGTTGATGTCCTGCTTGTTGTGGGCGTAGTCCAGGCCCTTGCAGGTCTCGTGCGCGATGAAGACCGCGAACTCCTCCGGCAGCAGCTTGCGGCGCTGGGCCAGCTTGCGCAGCATCTGCTTGACGTCCTTGCCGTCGATCCACTCCATCGCGATGAAGTAGTTCTCGCGGATGCGGCCGAAGTCGTAGATCTGGACCAGGTTGGCGTGCTGCAGCGAGACCGAGATCTTGGCCTCGTCGATGAACATGTCGACGAACTCTTCGTTGTCCGACAGGTGCGACAGGATGCGCTTGATGACCTGGACTTTCTCGAAGCCGGCCGTGCTGTAGCTCTTCGCCTTGAAGATCTCGGCCATACCACCGGTCGCGATCCGGTCGATCAGGTAGTACTTGCCGAAGGCTTCTGGCTCGAAGTGGGTCGCCACGTCGCTCCGATGCTATCGCTGGCCCGGGCAGAATCCAACCGGGCCGGCCCTATTCCGTGGACTCGTCCCCGCCGGCCGACTCGGACTCGGCCAGACCCATGTACTGGAGCGCTTCGTCGCAGGTCCATTCGTCCTGGACGTTGTCGGCGAACTCGGCGCAGTGCTGCCGGGTCGCCTTGTCCGTCTCGCCGCGGCTGAAGTCCGCCTTGCAGGTGGCCATCTGCTCGTCGCTGACGACCGCGCTGGGGTCGCAGTCCTCGGCGTAGGCAGCGAGCTCCTTGCAGATGTCCTGGCAGGCGTTCGTGCAGGCCGTGAGGCCAGCGATCAGCGCCAGGGCGGCAACAAGCTTGCGCATCAGGCGACCTCCAATCGCGCGATAATCTGGCATGAGCATCCCAGAGGGTCAAACCCGCAGACGGCTTGTTGACCACCTATGGACCTGAGCCTCGACCACTTCGGCGTCCTCCAGATCGAGCCGACCGACACCTGCAACCTGAGCTGCTCGATGTGCGCGCCGCACCACGAGGGCTGGGAGCAGGTCCATCGCGTGCCCAAGGGGCGCATGGATCTAGCCCTCTACGAGCGCATCCTGAGGGGCCTGGCCGAGGACGACTGTCGCTTCGACCACCTGATCTTCCAGTGGCTCGGCGACCCCTCGCTGCACCCGGAGCTCGAGCGGATGATGGGCCTGGCCCAGGACTACCTGCTGGGAAGGGTCGGCTACCTGCGGGTCGACACCAACGCCATCGTGCTGACCCCGGCCCGCATGAGCCGCCTGGTCGAGGTCTACCGGCGGCAGCCCGAGCTCCCGCTGCTGCTGGTGTTCACGCTGGACGCGCTGAGCCCGGAGACCTACCTGCGCGTGAAGGGACAGGACGCGCTGGGGCGCGTTCGACGGCACGTGCGCCACCTGCTGCGGGAGCGGGCTCGGCTCGCGGGCGAGGTCAGGTTGAACGTCGAGCTTCAGTTCGTCGTGCAGGACGGCAACGCGCAC
>CALGIB010000244.1 GCA_937915955.1 uncultured Pseudomonadota bacterium | reverse complement strand
CGCTGCTGGGCGCCATCGCCCAGTCCCGGGCGCTGCTCAAGGCCGCGCGCGCCGACCTGGTGCTGGGGGTCGGCGGCTACATCTCGGCGCCGACGGTGCTGGCGGCCTGGAGCCTGGGCATCCCCCGCGCCATCCACGAGGCCAACGTGGCCCCCGGCCTGGCCAACAAGCTGTGCGCGCGCGTCGCCGACCTGGTCCTGTTGACCTACGAGCAGTCGGGGCCCCGCCTCCGGAGCCGCGCGCCCAAGCACACCGTGGGCTGCCCGGTGAACCCTCGCGTCCTGGCCGGCGACGCGACCACCGCGCGAGCGCACTACGGACTCTCTGCTGATCTGCCGGTCCTGCTGGTGGTCGGCGGGAGCCTGGGCGCGGCGACCCTGAACGCGCTGGGCCTGGCCGCCGCGCGCATGCAGGCGCGGGACTGGCAGCTGCTGTGGATCACCGGCCCGCGCTACCACGAGGAGGTCGCCCGCGACCTGGGTCAGCTGCCCGAGGGCGTCGCGCTGGTCGACTACGAGGACCGCATGGGGCGGGCCTACGCCGCCTCGGACCTGGTCCTGGCCCGGGCCGGCAGCTCGACGCTGGCGGAGCTGACCGCCCTGGGCAAGCCCTCGGTGCTGGTCCCCTCGCCCAACGTCACGGACAACCACCAGGAGGCCAACGCGCGCGGCCTCGAACACCTGGGCGCCGCGATGGTCCTGACCGAGGCCGAGCTGGACGTGCCGCAGGCGCTGGATCGGCTCTCGCGCCTGTTCCGCGACCCGCACGCGCTCTCCCTGATGGGGGACGCCAGCCGAGCCCAGGGCCGCCTGGGTGTCGCGGACCAGGTCGCGGACATCCTCGAGGCCGCGTTCAAGCGCGCCTGAAGCGCCTCAGGAGCAGCAGCGCCAGCGCCCAGGGGCCCACCGTGGCGTGTGAGCAGGTCCCCTGCTTCATCGCCGCGTCCCGGACCCGGAAGCTCTGCCCCTCGTAGAGGCGGATCCCGTCGTCCAGCACCACTCGGCGCTCGCCCAGCGGAGCCAGCGGATCGACGACCACCTGCACCTCGACCTCCCGAGGCCCTGCCGCGGTGATGGACTCGACGACGATGCCCTCGCCCAGGTCCACCGAGAGCTGATCTCCGACCAGATCGGTGGAGGTGGTCAGCACCAGGGTGTCGGTCTCGGCCTGCCGCAGCGCGTCGGGGCTGAGGCTGTCAAGCCTGGGCCGGCCCCGGCCATCCAGGACCTCGAACAAGGCGGCGTCCACGAGCTCGACGTCGCCGCTCCGCAGGACCACGGCGCGCTCGCCCAGGCTCGCGTCCTCGTCCACCTCGAGCTCGACCAGCGCCCGGTCCACGTCGATGACGTCGATCGAGTGGACGCCCACGCCCTCGCCGAGGTCCAGCTCGACCTCGCCCTGGACCAGCAGCAGGTGCTCGCCGGTCAGCTCGACCCGGACCGTGTCGCCCTGCCAGGCCTGGTCCGGATCCAGGCTTCGCAGCCGAGGCCGGGACACGTCGACGTGCAGCTCCTCGCTGAGCTCGCTCTCGCCGACCTCGTAGAGCGCCGAGACGGCGAAGTCCTCGCCGCCGCCCTCCACCGGCACCGTGGCCTGGGGGCCCGAGACCTCGAAGAGCCCCTCTCCATCGCGGTACACCGCGTAGCCCTCGATGACGTGCATGGAGGCTGGCGGGCTCCAGGTGAGGTCGACCTCGACGGCGACCACGCGACCCTCGGGGCCGGTCAGATCGGTGGGCGGCAGCAGGCGGACCTGGAAGCTCTCGGGGTCCGTCGAGGTCTCGTTGAGCCCATCGTCGGCCTCGACCCACCACTGAACGGTCGAGCCCGCGGCCTGCCCTGGGACGCCGCCCTCGTAGCGATCCCCGAGGTCCGCCATCTCCGTGCGCTGGGTCTCGCCGCCGTCCACGCTCCACACCAGCTCGACGCGAGCCAGGGCGCGATCGTCCTGGGCGGCGACCTCGACGACGTAGGGACCGTCCAGGTCCTCGGTGTCCTGGGGGATGCGGATCAGCTCGACCCGCGGCGGCACGACGTCCTCGTCATGGATCGCGAGATCGTCGATGTACCAGCCGACGCCGGGCACGCTGGCGTCCGACGCGAAGGTGAAGCGCAGCTCCGCGCTGCTGTCCAGGCCAGAGAGGTCCACGAAGACCGGCTCCCAGCCCGCGCTGTCCCCGACGAAGCCGTCCGCGTCCGGGTAGCCGTAGACGGGCTCGATGCGCTGCCAGCCGCTGGGCCCCTTGACCTCGATCCAGCCCGCGTCGCCGAGCTGGATGTCTGTCCACTGCCAGTAGCTGAGCACGGGCCCTGACGTGGACAGCAGGCTGACGTCCGGCAGCTGCAGGCTGCCCTCGGCGTCGTTGAGGTACAGGCCGTCGAGGTTCGTACCCCAGCAGGCGCTGCCCTCGTGGCCGCCGACAGGCCCCACGGTGGGTTCGCCCCAGGACCAGTGCAGATCCCCGGCGCTCGGGTCCAGGCCGCCGTCGCCGCCCTCGAGGTCCCAGGCCACCAGAGGGGCGCCCCAGGCTAGGGTCAGCAGGCCCAGCAGGGTCACTCGGCCTCCAGGCTGTAGCGGACCTGCACGCGAGCGCCTGGCGGCGGCGCCTGCTCGAAGACGATGGCCGGGGGCTCGATCTGAAGGGCCCAGCCGCTGTCCATCCGCTCGTCGTCCACCGCGACCCGGGGCTCGTCGTCCGGCAAGGCCTGGAGCAGGAACTCGCTGGGGTAGGAGGCGCTCAGCTCGCCGATCTCGGTGACGATCTGCTCCAGGTCGGCCGAGCAGATGCTGGCCCAGGCGCCGCCGCTGGCCTCCGCCACGTCCACGTACAGAGTGCCCGGGAAGGCCTGTCCGCTGGAGCCCTTGCAGCCGCCGGGCACGTCCCCGACCAGCGCGCTCAGCTGCGCGGGGAGGCCCGTGGCCGCGGCCTGGTCCTCGAGCAGGGTCAGCGCCAGCTCCACGGCGTCCTCTCCGAGGAGCTCCTCGCTGTGGTCATCGCCGTCGGAGACCACGACGACGTGCAGCGCGGCGTCCTGCCGACGGAAGCCGCGGTTGCCCTCGGACAGGTCGTCCGAGAGCGCCAGCAACAGGGCCCCCAGGCCCCGCTCCTCGACGCCCTCGGTGCCCACGGAGACGGCCTCGACGAAGGCCTGCTCGGCGTCGACGCTGTGGGGCGTGATGATCCAGGGCTCGCCCTGCAGCAGGCCCGCGCGCTCGCTCTCGATCTCGGTGGTGACCACGCCCAGGTGCCAGGCCAGCCCGAGCTGGTCCAGGGCCCCGACGAAGCTGCCGAAGGCGGCGCCCAGGGCCGCTTGCTCCTCGGCCATCGAGCCGGTGTTGTCCACGACGAAGAGCAGGTCGACCTTCGGGTGCGGCTCCTGGAGGAAGTTCTCCTCGACGGTCACGGACTCGACCACCACGGCGTCCTGGCCGCGCACCAGGTTCTCGATGCCGCAGCCCGAGAGCAGCGCCAGCGTCAGCGTCGTCACCGGTCCCTCGGGTCGAACTTGAGGGCCTCGAGCCAGATGACCAGGTCCTCGTCCCGCTCCTGGCGGCCCAGGCGGATTCGGTCGAAGCCGGCGTGCCAGCGGTAGCGGATCTCATGGGTCAGGCGGAAGGGGTTGTCGGCCGTGGTGGGCAGGTTGCAGCTGGCCAACGCCGGGCCCGGCAGCGTGGGACGAGGGAGCTCGACGTGGACCAGGTAGATGTCGCCAGACTTGACCTTCACGCGCCCCCGCTCGAGCACGTACTCGGTGCCGTCGAGCACGCCGAGGTCGTTGACCTCGAGGATGTCGCCCAGCTGATCGACGACGTCACCCCGCACGCGATCCCAGCGGGCCCCGCCGAGGTAGGCGAGATCGACGTAGACGCCCTCTGGCTTCACGTAGTGCAGCGACCGCTGATCCGAGGCGGACTCGGGCGCAATCCCGGTGAGGACGGGCGCGTCGCTGCGACAGGCCAGTGTGCAGAGGAGGAGCAGCATCCCGCAGAGGTTACCTGGGCCCATGGCTAGGATCACCCTTCTCCTCTTCGCACAGCTGCGCGAACGACGCGGCGTGGACACCGAGGAGCTCGAGCTCGAGCTCCCGGTGACAGCAGCG
>CALGIB010000243.1 GCA_937915955.1 uncultured Pseudomonadota bacterium | reverse complement strand
AGGCCCCGCCCTTCTGGGTCACCGCGGCCGAGGCCGGCGTGCCCGTCTCGGTGCTGGGCCTGCCCTACAGCGCCCCGCCGCCCGAGATCGAGGGTCTGCGCTGGCTGGCCGGTCGCGGGGTCCCGGATCTCGAGCTCAGCTCCGGGCGAGCGCTCGTGCTCACCAGCCGCACGGGCGACAGCAGCTTCGAGGGGGGCCAGACCCTGGGCCTCGAGCGGCGCGGCGACGTCTTCCAAGGCCGCATCCCGGGCCCCTCCGTGCCGGGGCTGGGCTCGGTGGACCTGCAGGCCAGGTTCCGGGTCGACCGCCAGGCGCGGGCGGTGGACTTCGAGGTCTTCGGTCAGCCGATCCGCCTCGTCGAGGGGGAGACCAGCGACTGGGTGACCCTGCGCTACCAGTTCACCGAGGACCTCCAGGCCCGGGCCCAGGTGCGCTTCACGGCGATCGAGGCCTTCAACGAGCTCGAGATCTACGTCTCACCGCGCACGGTCGAGCCCCAGCAGCCCTGGCTGGCGATCAGCTCGCCACCCGACTGGGCCGCCCGGCTCGAGGACCAGCACGGCGCCTACCACAGCCAGGGGCACAGCGACGGCCTGGCCGCGCTGGAGGCCGGGCTCTTGAGCCCCGAGCTCTTCGACGGTCTGCTCGCTCGGGACTTCGACCAGCAGCTGGCCCTGACGCTGGGAGAGCTTCAGCGGGACGAGGCGCGGCTGATCGTGAGCGGCTTCACGCTGAGCGAGCAGGCCCCGGCCGCGGGCCTGCCTCTGGCCGCCACGCTGGAGCGCGTCGACGCTGCGGTGGCCCGCGTCCAGGCCGATCTGAGGCCTCAGGACCAGCTGCTGGTGGTCTCGGACCACGGCCAGCAGCCGCTCCGCCAGCTGCTGCTGCTGGGGCAGGTCCTGCAGCAGCTGGGCTCCGAGGCTCAGGTCCAGGGTCCCCTGGTGAGGCCGGCGCCCGGCGAGGACCTCGAGGTCCTGAGCCAGGAGCTGCTGGCCTTCGAGGTCCTGGGTGAGCGCCCGGTCCTGGCGCTCGAGCCCCTCCAGGGTGGCCTGCTGGTCCAGCTCGCGCCGGGCTGGCAGCTCGAGGACGACCCCCGGCGCGTCATCACGCGCACCGAGCTGTCCGTGCCCAGCGTCCTCCGGGCGGGCCACGCGGCCTCGGTCCCCGCCGACACCTCGGGGCTGGTCCTGCTGCCACGGCCTGTCCAGGGGCCCGTGCACATCGCGGACATCGCGCCGACGGTGCTTTTGCTGTTAGGCGTGCCGGCCCCGTCCCACTACGAGGGCAAGGTGCTGTCGGAGGAGACGCAGAGATGATGCGCAAGCTGATGTTGGGTGTTCAGGCCGGTCTGTTGGGCGGCTGCTTCGTGGGTCTGGCCGAGGCCACCTGGCTGCTCTCAAGCGCCGGCTCGGTCAGCGACTACGGAGCGCTGGTCTACGCGACCCTCCTGTACGCGGGCATCGGCATCGGACAGGGCCTGGGGCTGGGTGTGGGCCTGGCGGTGCTCTCGAAGCTCTGGAAGGGGCTGACCGACGAGCGGGCCTGGTCGCTGGCCTTCCTCGGCGCCTTCTGCAGCCTGGGCGCGGTCATCACGCTCTTCCTCGCCAACAAGGTCGTCTACGCCGAGCAGGGCGTGCCGATGACCGGCAAGCTGGCGATCGCGGGCCTCTACGGCGTCGACTTCGTGCTCGGCATGTGGCTGCTGCCCATCCTGCTGACCAAGACGCCGCTGCGGATCCTGATGGAGCCTAAGGGCACCTTCGCCGCCTGGGGTGGCCTCGTCGTCGCCACCGGCCTGTTCGCGCTCCTCCCTGCGGGCGCCCCCGACGAGGCCGCTCGCGCCGGGAAGGACCAGTCCGCGCTGGGAGACGCCCCCAACGTCATCCTCATCATGTCCGACACCACCCGCGCCGACTACCTGGGCCCCTACGACAGCAGCCGCAGGACCCCGGCGCTGGATGCGCTCGCGGCCGACGGTGTCGTCTTCGAGCAGGCCCACTCCAACGCCTCGTGGACCCGCGCCAGCTTCGCCAGCGTCTACACCTCGATGGTCCCCAGCACCCACAACACGGCGCTGAAGTCCTCGATGCTCCCCTCGGACGTGGACACCCTCGCCGAGGTGCTGTCCGGGCGCGGCTACGCCAGCGGCGGCCTGCCCAACAACACCAACGTCACGGCCACGTTCGGCTTCGGCCAGGGCTTCGACTTCTACCCCTACATGGCGCCGAACCTGCCCTTCTTCGCCACCG
>CALGIB010000242.1 GCA_937915955.1 uncultured Pseudomonadota bacterium | reverse complement strand
GACCTCCTCGACGGGGGCGGCCTCCTCGACGGGGGCGGCCTCCTCGACGGGGGCGGCCTCCTCGCCGGGGGAAGCCTCGACGGGCACAGCGGCCTCCTCGGCCCGCCGGTCGACCTCGACCTGCTGACCTCCGCGGCGACGGACCACGGTGCCGCGGTCGTGCGTGGTCTTCACCTCGCGGGCGGCGCTGTCGGCCAGCGCGGTCGTCTCGGCCTCGGCCGTCTTCTCGATCTCGAGGGCCTGACCGCTGCTGATCAGCGCCTCGAGCTTGGACTTCTCGACCTTGTAGAGACCCAGCTCCAGCCGGTCCTCGGGGCACATCGCGATGGCCTTGGCCAGCTCCTGGTCGGCCATGAACACCTTGCGCTGGGCGAAGTAGAGCTCGCTCAGGGCGGCGTGGGCCTGGTAGGGGTGCTTGCCCTGGAGCAGGCGCTGGATGGCGGCCTCGGCCCGGACGTTGTCGCCCCGCCGAGCCAGGATGCGGGCTTTGCAGACCTTGGCGACGGGCGTCTTGCGGATCTTCTCCGCCTTGCCCAGGGCCCACTCGGCGCGCTCGAGGTCCTTGTCGTCGCCTCCGATCTCGAGCAGCAGCTGGGCCAGCTCGAGGTAGGGACCGGGCTCGCTGGGCTGGGCCTTCATGGCCTCCTCGAGCAGCTCCTTGGCCTCGAGCTGCAGCTTGAGGCGGTCCTCCGACTGGGTGGGCCCGGTCATGACCATGGAGCGACGGCGCAGGAGCCGCGCGAGTCGATAGCGATGAACCGGACGCTCGCCGTCCAGCTCCAGGGCGTAGCGGATGGCGTTCTCGGCATCAACCCAGCGGTCGGGGCCGCCGTGCAGCAGCACCTCGCCCAGGCGGCTGTAGGACTCGGGGGCGCCGGGCTCGATCTCGATGGCGGTGCGGAGGGCCTCCTCGGCCTGCTCGAACTTGCCCTGCTCCTGGAGCAGCGCGCCCAGGCGGCGGGCCAGGGTGCCGTCCTGGGGGTAGGCCTCGAGGCCGGCGGCCAGCACCTCGGAGGCGCGCGCCATGTGGCCCTTGGCCCGACGAGCCAGGCGCCAGTTGACCTCGGAGTGGAAGAGCTCGGGGGTCGGGCAGGCCTCGCGGGCCTCGGCGAAGATCGGCCCCAGATCAGCCCCGTCCTCCATCATCGAGAGCACGCGGGCCTCGGCGACCCGGGCGCGGGGGTCGTTGGGGGCGCGCTTCTTGACCGAGCGGACCATCTGGAGCGCCATGTCGAGCCGGGGGTCCCGCATACGCAGGATTCCGGCGACGGCGGCCAGGGTGGAGTCGTCGTCCGGGTAGGGCAGGCGCTTGACGTCGCTGTGCCGGCGGGCGGCGATCGCGAGGCGGTTGGCGTGCTGATCCCAGGCCAGCGCGTGCACGCCCTCGGCCTTGCTGGCGCGGTGGCGGAAGATGCCCACGACCTCGATAAGCAGGTCGAAGTCGCTGACGTCGCGGTAGCTCAGGTTGCGGCGCACCATCGGGTGGACCTGGTACTGGCGGGGCTCCGTCCAGGGCAGGGCCTCGAGCAGCCCGCGGCGCAGCAGCTCGATGCGATCGTCGCGCTTGAGGCCGAGGTGAGCGAGCTCGCCGCCCTCGAGCGGGAGGCGGGAGTGGGCGCAGAGCGCCAATGCGCCGTAGAGCGGCTTGGGCAGCTTCTCGAGCCGACGACCGGTGAGCTTGAGCAGGGGCTCGATGTCCGCGGCGTTGGGCATCTTGATGACCTTGCGCTCGTCGATGGCCGCGTCGCCCTGGCTGCGCCAGGCGATCGCCAGCGCGCGGGTGGCCATGGGGTGGCCGCCGGTCAGGTTGAAGGCCTCGCCCATCTTGTTCCGCTCGACCTCGCCCGACAGGTAGGACTCGAAGATGCCGTGCAGCTCCCGGCCCTTGAGCCCGCCGACCTCGAACACGGGGAGCTCGCTGGCCTCACCGGACCTGAAGAAGACCGGGCGGCGGTCGGTGATGAAGACCATGCGCGGGGCGTAGGTGCCGGTCAGCAGCCGCTCGGTGAGCATGCTGATCCGGTCGCGCCGAGCCAGGGCGCCGTCAGGGTGCTGCAGGAAGCGCAGGTTGTCGAAGATCATGACCGAGCCCTGGAGGGACTCGGCCTGCAGGCCGCGCATCAGGGCGTCGATCAGCTCGGCCGGGGGGGCGATGCCCTCGCCCACGAGCTTCTGCACGTCGGCGTCACCGCTGGCGTGGGCCAGCAGCGCAGCCAGGGTGTCGAAGTCGCTGCCGTCGAAGATGGCGAAGTCCGGCAAGCGCTTGAGCTCGAGCTCCGCCAGAGCGGTCTCGACAAGCCAGGTGCGACCGACGCCGTTGGGCCCCAGGACGACCAGGGGTCCGCTGCCAGGCAGGGCCTCCTTCAGGGCGGGCAGCTCGATCTCGCGCCCGACGAAGTGCACGTGCGGCGCGGCGGGGCCACTGCGGGCCTTCTTGACCTTCTCCTTGGCCTTCTGAGCGGCGGGCCGCTCCCCGGCCGCGAGCACGGGCAGCAGGGACATGAAGTCCTTGGCGCGCGACTTGTGCTGGTCCAGCTTCATCAGCCGCATGGACATGGGCAGGAGGAAGGGGTTGAACGAGCGCGCGACCACGTGCACGCGCGGCTTCTGCTTGGCGGCGTTCAGCAGGCGGCCGAGCTCCTCGAGCGCGCGACCGTCCACGCCGGCGTCTGGCTCGATGATCACGACCAGGCCACCACCGCGGGTGGCGGGCGCCAGGGAGTCCTCGGTCAGGGCGACCGCGGGAGAGACCGGGTCCGCGCCGAGCGAGACGGCGGGGACACCGCCGCGCCGACGGAGCTCCGCCAGGACGGAGTCTTCGCTGAGGGTACGGCCCCCGAAGGCCAGGACACAGCTGCCCTTCTCGATAGCGGCTTCGACGCGCTTCATGCTGCACTCACTCCGGCACGCCTCAGGCGGCGAGAAGCCCAGCGCCTAACGCCCGCAGAGGAGCGGATCAAGACGGTGGGGCGGGCCCTTCTATGCGCGCTGGGCGGCCTGTCCAGGCACAAGGGTCCACCGCGCTATGCTCCCGGCCCGTGAGTCGCCCCTACCAGGACCCGCCCGAGCTGCTCGGCTACCAGGCCGAGGCGCGGCTGTCGGCCCAGCTCGAGGGACTCCAGCGGTGGTCAGCCCGAGGCCCGGAGGGCCAGCGCGCGGAGCTGCTGGTCGGCGGCGACGCGCTGGCTCAGCGGATCGACGCGTTGCCCTGGGGCGGCCCCTTCGTGCGTCCGGAGCGACGCGGCGACCTGGTGCTCTCGCCCGACCCGCTCCGCCTGGCCCTGTCGGCGCTGCCTCGCCCCCTGCCCGCGCCCGAGGCCTTCGCGATTGCGCTGTTGATCGCCGAGGCGCTGCGACCGGTGCACGCCCGCGGGCAGGCCTACCTGGCCCTGAGCGCCGACACGGTGGGCTTCGATCGCCAGGGCGTGCTGCGCCTTCGGCCGGCCCTGCACCTGGCCGCCAACGCCGAGCCCCGGGGCCTGGCCCCAGACCCCTCGACGGACTGCCGCGCGCTGGGCCTGCTGCTGATGGACCTGCTCGATGCACCGACGGGCCTCCCGCTGACGCTGCCGCGGATCCGGGGCATGGACGAGCGGCGAGCTCAGCTGGTCCTGGGCGGCCTGCTCCAGGAACGCCAGCGCCTCCGTCTGAGCCCGGCCAGGGCGGCCGTGCAGGGGCTCTGGGCGCTGTTTTCCGCTTCGAAGCTGGACCCCGATCAGGTGTTGGCGGCGTGGCTGGGCGAGCAGGGCCTCGGGGTGGCGCTTCGAAGCACCGAGCTGATCGAGCTGGGTCGCTCTCGGCCGGCTCCGAGCCAGCCCGAGCCGATCCCCGGGGTGGTGCGCGAGGCCCCGCGCGTGCGGGTGGATCCTGACCAGGCGATGCTGGCCCGGGAGCTCGACGATCCCCAGCCGATCTTCATCGAGCCGCCCTCGGCCCCGGCGGTGGGTGACCCGATGGAGGCGATCGACCCCGCGATCCTTGACGCGCCGACGCCGCCCGCCCTGGAGATCACCCTGTCGCAGTGGATGGATCCGGTCGAGCTCGACGACGAGCCCGAGGAAGCGGTGGCCGACCCGGTGGTGGGCTCCGCCCAAGAAGCCGAGGACCCTGAGCCAGAGCCGGACCCGGAGCCAGAGCCGGAACCCGAGCCCGAGCCCAAGCCCGAGCCCGAGCCCGAGCCCGAGCCCGAGCCTGAGCCCGAGCCTGAGCC
>CALGIB010000241.1 GCA_937915955.1 uncultured Pseudomonadota bacterium | reverse complement strand
GCCCGCGCCGGCGCCGACCATGGCCCAGGACCCGCCGCGCAGCCGAACGCGACCGCTGAGCATCAGCTCGAGGGGCCACTGGGAGAAGCCCGACGTGCCCTGCGTGGCGGCCTCGCCAGTGACGGTCAGGGAGTTGGTGACCGCGTAGTGCATGCCGAGCCCGACCAGCGGACCCGCCCCCGCGCGCAGGTTGCGCTCGGGCTCGAAGCGACCCGCTCGAGCGCCCACGTTGACGATCCACCCCAGGCGTCCGACCTCCTGAGCCACGGAGATCACGCCGCCCCCGGAGAGGCCGGGGTTGCCGACCATGCGGGCCTCGTCGCCGGTGGGCACCCAGATCGAGGGCGCGATGGCCAGCCCGGGCCGAATGCCCGCAGGAGACCAGGCCGGGACGACGGCGCCCAGCCTCAGATCTCCCAGGGCGGCGAAGCTGCCGGTGGGGCCCACCCCGTACAGATGGACGGGCAGCACGGCCTCGAGCCGCGTCCAGGAACCCAGGGACCCCGACATCACCACGCTGGCGGTGCTCAGGTTGCTGAGGACCACCTGACGGCCCTCGGGCAGGACCTCGACCAGGGGTCTCCAGGCGTGGTCGGCGACCAGCGCCACGTCGAAGTCGCCCTTCACGCCGCCGTAGGGATAGGCCAGGCGACTGTATCCGTAGAGATCGCCGGTGGTGCCCATCACCTGGTAGCCGTGCGCGTCCACGCCGGCGGCGCTGGCCGGTGTGGACAGCACAGAGACCGACAGCAGCGCGGCCAGGGCAAGCCACACAGACTCCCGGCGGCGGACGAAGAGCAGCGGCAGGGCCAGGGCGCCCAGCCAGGTGACGCCGCCCCCGCCGCAGCCGCCCCCGGCGAAGTCGCCGGTGTAGTCGATGTAGTCTGGCACCTTGTCCAGATCGCGGTCCTCGGTGCCCTCGTCCTCGTCCAGGTAGCCGTCGCCGTCCGCGTCGCGGTCGCGGCAGTTCAGCAGGCCGTCGCCGTCGACGTCGAGGTTGACCTGACCGCTGCGGGTGGGGTCGGCCAGGTTCTCGACCGACGAGGGGATGCCGTCGCCGTCGTCGTCCTCGTCGAAGACGTCCGCGGCGCCGTCCAGGTCCGTGTCGAAGGTGACGCCGCCGTCGTACAGCTCGCGGCCGTCCTTGAGCCCGTCATCGTCGGTGTCCGGGTCCAGGTAGTCGCTGCCGGCCTGCCACTCGTCCCAGTCGATTGCGCCGTCCGAGTCGCGGTCGGCGCGCTCGGTGTAGCCGTCACAGTCGTTGTCCAGGCCGTCGTAGAGCTCCACGGCGCCCGGGAAGACCTGGTCACGGAAGTCGTCACAGTCCTCGCCTCCGCCGCTGGACGCGCTGCGGTAGCCGTCCCCGTCGACGTCGTAGTCGTCGTCGCCCATGCAGTCCCGGTCGAACCCGTCGTAGGGCACGTCCCAGGCGCCGGGGTAGGTCAGCTCGTCCGTGTCGTCGCAGTCCTCGTGGACCTGGAACCCATCGCCGTCCTGGTCGTAGTCGTCGCGGTCGTCGCAGTCCTGATCGACGCCGTCGTACCAGATCTCGTCCATGCCGGGGTTGATGCTGGCGTCGGTGTCGTCACAGTCCACAAGGGCGCCCTGCATGGGCGAGACCAGATCATAGGTGTCGTTGTCGGCGTCCCAGCTGATCACGTTGTCGCAGTTCTCGTCGACGTCGTTGTAGGGGATCTCGGCCTGGGCGGGGTTGATGGCCGGGTCACCGTCGTCGCAGTCGAAGCCGCCCGTGCCGCCGTCCCAGCCGTCTCCGTCGACGTCCCAGAGCTCGGATCCGTCACAGTCTCCGTCCAGCCCGTCGTAGGGCTCCTCGACGGCCACCGGGCTGATCCACGACCGGGTGTCGTCGCAGTCCAGCCCCCCGTAGCTGTCGCTGTCGAAGCCGTCATAGTCGGCGTCGTAGTCCGACCACCTGTCGCAGTCCTGGTCCACCCCGTCGTACCAGACCTCGGCCGCCGAGGAGTTCACCGCGGCGTCGCTGTCGTCGCAGTCCCCCCCGCCCCAGGTGTCCGCGTCCTCGCCGTCCAGGTCCGCGTCATAGTCACTCAGGCCGTCGCAGTCCTGATCCACGCCGTCGTAGTAGATCTCCACGGCGTCCGGGTTGACGCTGCTGTCCTCGTCGTCACAGTCCGGGCCCGAGGAGCCGCCCTCGAAGCCGTCCTCGTCCACGTCGACCAGGTCCAGGCCGTCGCAGTCCTGGTCCAGGCCGTCATAGGGGATCTCCTCCGCCCCTGGGTGGATGTCGGGATCGCCGTCGTCGCAGTCGCTGGTGTCGTACCAGCCGTCCTCGTCCTCATCGCTCCAGAGCGCATCCGGTCCGCCGAAGGCACCGAGATCGCTGGCGGATCCGTCGGGATCGACGATGGCTGGGTGGCCCGCGTCGATCGCCACGCTGCCCGTGGACAGGTGCAGGTTGTCGTCGCTGGGGTCCCCATCGAGCGTGTAGGCGGTCAGATCGGGATCGTCGGTCAGGTTGCCGTCGGTCCCCGCCGGGTCGCTCAGCTCACCGCCGTAGTCGCTGCTGCCGCCGCTGCCGCTGCCGGTGTTGCTCCACATGGCGTTGTAGTAAAAGTCACCGCTCGCCGCGGCCGTGGAGTCTCCGTAGATGCCCCCGCCGTCCTGCGCCAAGCCACCAAGGTTGTTGATGAACTCGACCGAGCCCCCGTCCACGAAGAGGTGCGCTCCGTCGTCGCTGGCGTCGTTGCCGACGAAGCTGTTGTTCACGACGTAGGTGTCGTCGAGGCAGTCCACCAGCGCCAGCGCGCCGCCCTGGGTGGCGACGTTCTCGACGAAGCGGTTGTTCGTCCAGGTGCCGGCGTCCGCGCTCTCCTTCTCGACGGCCGCCCCGCCGTCGGCGCCGGACTCGTTGCCGAAGAACAGGCCACGGGTGACCGAGACCTCCTCGACGCCCTCGAGGAAGAGGCCGCCGCCCGAGCCGCCGGCGCGGTTGTCCGTAACGTCGCAGCCGCGCAGGCTGATGAGATCGCCGGAGTCCACGAAGACCGCGCCGCCGTCGTCGGCGGCCTCGTTGTCGTCGAAGGAGGAGTCGGTCAGCGAGAGATCCCAGGCGCTGCTGCCCGGACAGAAGGCGAGCGCTCCGCCAGCCCCGATGGTGCTGACGTTGTTGGAGAACTCCAGACCATCGCCGCTCAGCGAGCCCGCGTCGTCCAGCAGGATGGCGCCGCCATCGCCCGTGGCCGCGCTGTTGCTGGTGAAGCTGCAGTCC
>CALGIB010000240.1 GCA_937915955.1 uncultured Pseudomonadota bacterium | reverse complement strand
CCGCCAGCCCGGTCAAGGCCACGACCCCCCAGCCCGCCAGGGCCAGCCCGGGCCCCGGGGGCGCCACCGTCATGGCCGGAGGCAGCGAGCCGGGGAGCAGCAGGCGAGCGCCCATCCAGGCCATGCGCCAGCCCGCACCCGACACGAACTCGAGCGTCGGGGGGTCCTCGGGCGCCGCGTGACCCCAGAGCACCATCGCGCGCCCGCCCAGGAAGAGGACCGAGGCCAGCGCCATCCAGCGCCAGCGAGGATGTCGGGGGTCCAGCAGCCAGGCCACCACGGGCAGCCCCACGGCCAGCTCCTTGCTGCCGCAGGCGAGCAGAGCCAGGGCCAGCGCGGCCACCCCCCCCTCGCTGCGCAGCGCCAGCGCCGCGAACAGCAGGCACAGCAGGTCGGTGCGCGAGGCGATGTTCACCGCGGGCTCCACCGTCAGAGGGTGGACCACCAGCAGAGACGCGACCAGCGCAGCCGGCAGCAGGCCCGTCCGGTCCCGGACCAGCGCGAAGAGCGCCAGCGCCGAGGCCCAGAGCGCGACCAGGTTCCCCCCGTGGAAGACCGCCGCCGAGCCACCGCCGAGCGCCTGCTCGAGGTAGTACGAGGCCGTGACCACGGGCCGCCAATAGGGCGAGGCTCGGCTCGACGCGAAGTGGAAGAGGTCGTGGCCGAGGGCCTCGGGCAGCGTGCCCGGCTGGGCCAGCGCCGCGTTGTCGCGGATCAGGCCGACGTCGTCGTACACGAAGCCGAAGCCGAGGGCCTGGCCGTGGACCAGCGCGACCAGCAGCGCCAGGAGCAGGCCGGCACGGATCAGCTGCGAGCGCTGCTCGATCAGTACAGGACCAGGGACTCGACGGGGATGGTCCCCAGCTGCTTGCGGCCGTCGAGGAAGGTCAGCTCGACGGCGAAGGCGCACCCTGCGACCTGGGCGCCGAGCTTCTCGATCAGCTTCACCGTGGCCGCGGCCGTGCCGCCGGTGGCGAGCAGATCGTCGATGATGAGCACGTTGTCGCCGGCGCCGACGGCGTCGATGTGCATCTCGAGGCGGTTGGTGCCGTACTCGAGCTCGTACTCGAAGGCGACGACCTCGTAGGGCAGCTTGCCGGGCTTGCGCGCCGGGATGAAGGGCACGCCGAGCTCCAGCGCCAGGGGCGCCCCGAACAGGAAGCCGCGGGACTCCATGCCGACGATCGCCGTGATCTCGCGGTCCTGGTAGACGCGGGCGAAGTGCCGGATGGTCCGCTTGAAGAGGTTCGCGTCCGACAGGATCGGCGTGATGTCCTTGAACACGATGCCCGGCTTCGGAAAGTCAGGGATGTCGCGGATGGTGGCCTTGAGGTCGGTGATGAGATCGGACACGGGAAGCTCCTGGCGGACACGCGCAGTAACCGCTGGCCCCCGTTAGTCACCAGCGCATGAGCGCATCCGAGCAGGCCGCGGACGGCCACAGCCTCTCCCAGGAGCTCCAACAGGTCGTCGCCGGCCTGAACGGGCAGGACACCACGCTTGGTGCCCTGGTGGACGCCATCGGCGACCGGGGCTTCGGTCTGTTGCTGATGATCCTGGCCCTGCCCGCGGCGCTGCCCTTGCCCGCTCCGGGCTACGCCACCCCCTTCGGGATCCTGATGATCGGGCTGTCCTGGCAGCTGCTGCGCGGGCGGGACCAGCCCTGGTTCCCCGAGCGCACCCGGGCCAGCAAGGTCAGCTTCAAGCTGCTCGACTTCAGCGTGCGCAACGGCCGGCTGCCGCTGCGCGCCGTCGAGCTGTTGGTCCGCCCGCGCCTGTCCAGGCTGGCCGGGAGCAAGACCTTCCTCGCCGCGGTGGCCCTGGTCATCATGGTGATGGCGGCCTTCATGTCGCTGCCGATCCCCTTGACCAACACCGCCCCCAGCTTCGTGATCTTCGTGCTCGCGGCGGGCATCCTCGAAGAGGACGGGCTGCTGCTCGTCGGCGGCCTGATCCTGGCGCCCGTGGCCGCCGCGATCGCCGCCCTGGCGCTCTACACCGCCGCGACCCTTGGCCCCGAGGCGGTCGAGGAGACGGTGAAGCCGATGGTCAAGGGTTGGCTCGGGCTGGGCTGAGGCCGGTCGCGCCGCTCAGGGCTCGAAGCTGTTCCAGGCGCTGAGCCCGGCGAGCGCGCGGTAGTTGGTCAGGTCCGCCTGCAGGGGGGTGACCGTCGCGTAGCCACGCTCGGTCAGAGGACCGTCGCTCCGCTCGATGTCGGCGAAGGCGTGGTGCTTTCCGCCAATCCAGAGGTAGGAGCGCCCGCGCGGGTCCTTGCGCACGTCGACCAACACGTCGTAGAGGCGCTCGCCGAGCTGGCAGGGCACCACGCCCATGAGCTCGTCCAGCGGCAGATCCGGCACGTTCAGGTTCAGCAGGGTCCGGGGCTCGGTCCCGTTGGCGAGCAGGTCCCGCGCCAGGTCCAGCGAGAGCTTCGCCGCCGTGTCCCAGTTGTGGGTCTCGGGCAGGGCCTCGAAGTTGATGAACAGGCTGACGGCGATCGAGGGCAGGCCCGCCAGGCAGCCCTCCATCGCGGCGGCGACCGTGCCGCTGTAGAGCACGTCGTTGCCCAGGTTCGAGCCGCGGTTGATGCCGGAGACCACCAGCGCGGGGCGCTCCGGCAGGAGGTGGTGCAGAGCCACATAGACGCAGTCCGCCGGCGTACCGCTGACCGAGAACCAGCGTTCGCGGTGCCTCTTCACGCGCAGCGGCTCGTGCATGGTGAAGCCGTGGGACTTCGCCGACTGCTCGGTCTCCGGCGCGACGACCCAGACCTCGCCCAGGGCGCTCAGCCGGTGCACCAGGGGCTGAAGCCCTCGGGCGAAGAAGCCGTCGTCGTTGCTGACCAGGATGACCATGCTGCCTCCGGCACCTCGATACCCCCGACGACCTCGGGGATCCAGTCATGGCAGGGCACCTCGCCGACGTTAGGTTGCCTGCCTCAGCGGGACACTGATGCGGCCGTACGTGCACGACCTGTTCCGACGCATGCGAGATCCGGATCCGGTGCGTCGGGACGCCGCCTTTGACGCCGTCCTCTTCGAACGAGCGGACGCGCTTCCGGATCTGTACGCCGCCTATGTGTTCTTCGCCGACGACGCGCTGCTGCGCTTCTTCGCCGTTCAGCTCATGGGCTTCGCGGGCAGCAAGGAGGCGGTGGACACGCTCATCGTCGCCCTGAACGACCCCGATCCTGCGGTCCGGGCCGAGGCCTGCCGCTCGCTCGAGGACCTGCGGGCCCGCTCGGCGATCCGGGCTCTCAGGGCTCGCCTGGACGACCTGGATCCCGAAGTGCGGCGGGCCGCGGCCGAGGCTATGGAAGTCCTGGCGAAGTGAGCGTCTGGCTCCTGACCTGGGTGCTGGTTTGCGGCACCCCCAGCGACACGCAGCTCTTCACCCAGGCCGCGCTGGCGCCGAGCCTGGCCGAGGGACTCGCCCACTGTGAGGCCATCCGGGCGCCCGAGCTCGCCTCGGAGTGCCGCGCCCAGCTGGTGGGCGAGCAGGGCGGACAGGACATGGAGCTGGCAGCTCGGGCCTGCTCCGAGGCGCCTGTCGCCCACTGGCGCGACGAGTGCCGCTTCCTCCTGGCCGAGGTGGCGCTGCGCGAGCTCGGGCACGAGCAGGCGACGGCGCTCTGCTCGGAGGCTGGAGCCTTCCGGGCTGCCTGCATGAAGCACCTGTGGGGCAAGCTGGCCGCCGTGCTCAAGCGAGACCAGGACCTCACGGCCGCCGTGGAGCTCTACCGACGGGACCTGGACCGCGTCGGCGTCGGCGACGACGAGCTCCTCGGGCAGGCCTGGGGCGTCTTCTTCGGCAGCGAGCTGCCGCTCTCGGGCCCCCTCCGGGTCCAGGACTGCCAGGGCCAGCCAGAACCCCACGGGGCCGCCTGCCGGGCAGGCCTGCGGGAGGCGGTCAAGCGCCACGTCGCCCAGGCGGTCCAGGGTCGCGGCGTGGACGCCTGGCAGCCGGCGTGCGAGGCTGAAGGCGTCTCCGAAAGGGCTGAGATCGTTCAGGAACTTGCCGTGTTCCGCTACGATCCGCGGGGCCTCGACCCCTTCATTCGCCAAGGCCTGGGCGCGGCGTGCAAGCCTGGGTCGCCCACCCCCTAGAGCCCCGGAGGCAACGAGCCTGTGCACGTGGTCTTCGTCCATGAC
>CALGIB010000239.1 GCA_937915955.1 uncultured Pseudomonadota bacterium | reverse complement strand
GGGGCACCAC
The DNA here is from genome assembly GCA_937915955.1 of uncultured Pseudomonadota bacterium. Classification (GTDB taxonomy): domain Bacteria; phylum Myxococcota_A; class UBA796; order UBA796; family CAJQPC01; genus JAAESX01. Next base: position 3,441 of record CALGIB010000239.1, on the reverse strand, counting down.
ACGTCACACTGCCCGCAGAGGTTGCAGCTGTCGGCGACGTTGCCGATCTGGTGGCGCTTGGCGACGACCAGGCTGTGGCCCTCTCGGAGCGTGAAGGCGCTGCCGGACCAGGTCAGGTGGCCGGGGCGGTGTTCACCCGTGGGGACCTCGATCGCGAAGTTGGCGCCGTTGGGGCAGACGGGCACGCACTTGTCGCAGGTCAGGCAGTCCAGCAGCACGAGCTGGCTCCCGATCTTGCGAGGCGAGGTCGAGTTCGCCTGCCGGTGGTAGCGCGGATCGTCCAGCACCTCACCCGCGGCGACGAGCAACGGATCGCCTCCCAGGCTGGACCCTTCACTGGCCCGGAGATTACTGAGATCGTTGAGCTCAGCTTCCAGGATACGACCCTCGAGGTCTCGCAGCCACGCCGTCTGGCGGGCGTAGCCCTTGCCCTTCAGCAGGTCGGTGCAGGCGGTGACCGGGCCGAGGCCACCCGAGACCGCCTGGGCGAAGTTGCCCTTGTCGATGCCAGCGCTGAACGTGATGGGCAGCTCGGGTCCGACCTGCTCGCGCAGCTGAGCGGCCAGCGTCAGCGCCAGCACGTAGAGCGGCGGGCCGGACAGGTACATCTCCTCGTCCGCGAAGGGCGGCTCGGCGCTGCGGCAGACCAGGGTGTTGCTGAACTTCACCCCGAAGCCCAGGCGCTTGCCCCGTGCGTGGGCGCGCAGGCGGCCCAGCATCGCGGTCAGCTGGTCCCACTGCAGGTCCTTGGCGAAGGCGGCCTCGTCGAGCTGGACGTCGAGGTAGCCCATGCGGTCCATCATCGACCGAGCGCGCTCGAAGCCCAGCAGCGTGGGGTTCAGCTTGACCACCGTGTGCAGGCCCCAGTCCAGGGTCTGTGTAGCGATGGCCTCGATCTCGTTGGCGGGGCAGCCGTGGAAGGTGGACAGGGTGACGCTGTCGCAGATCGCGCTGGGGACGGGCACCTCGGCCCATCGGCGCAGGCGCCCGGGCAGCTCCTCGGCCAGGAACTCGATGAGCTGCGAGGCGTCCCGCAGCTGCTGGACGAAGGCCTTGACCTTGTCGCTGCGCAGGCCCGCCAGGTCGTAGCCCAGGCTGAGGTCCCAGCTGGCCTGCACCCCGGGCCACAGCCCTGGTCCGTGCTGGCTGGTCAGCATGTGCACCAGCATCCAGCCCTTCACGTACTCGAGGCTGGACTCCCAGGTCCGCAGCTCCTGGCTCCACTCGACGTTGAAGCCGACGTTGGGAGCGTGGATGCAGGGGCGGGGGATCACGAGCTGGTCGTTGACCTGGACGGTCTTGAGCTCCATGAAGCGGCCGCCGGTGAGCCAGGACATCAGCAGATTCTGGGCCAGCTGCGTGTGCGGACCCGAGGCGGGGCCCGAGGGGGTGGCCAGGCGCTTGCCGAAGTGCTCGATCGAGAGATCGGCGCCCACTTGGGGCGTCCACCAGTCCTGGCGCTTCAGCTCGAAGAGCGAGCCGCCGGCCCGGAGCTCGTGGTCGAGGCGGGTGACCAGGGCAGCGAAGGGTAGCGGGTAGAGATCGGCGGTGGGCATGGACCGGGGATTATCGTCCCATCGGCCCCTGGAAGGGGGGGCGAGGGGGTCCATGCGTGTCTTATGGCCCAGGTGGGGCTCAGATGCTGCGCCGGCTCAGCTGCGCGCGCCTCCTCGGGGCTTCAGGGGGGGAGCCCCTGCAGGTTCCCCCGCTCGCCGCGCGCGCGCCTACTCGTTGTACGCGTACACCGGGCCCCCGACGTTGTCGGTCTCGTCGGTCTCAGCGACCTCGTCGTAGGAGTCGATGAGCACCCAGCTCGTGCAGTACCAGCAGTCGTCGACCTCGAACAGGAAGTCGGCGTAGCCGGTCTCGCCCGCGCCCAGGCCGTTGCTGGCTTCGATGTACTGGTCGCCGTCGCTGTAGATCTCCGGCTCCCAGTCCTGGTCAAGGTACAGATCCACGTAGAAGTTGCCGACGTCCTCGCCGCCCGAGTTCGTGACGTCCACCACGTAGTAGATCGTGGTCTCGTCGCTGACCCAGTCGAAGTAGGTGATCTCGAGGTTGGGGCCCGAGCCGCTGCCGCTGACGTCGATGGTGCCCTCGAAGACGTTGTTGCCCTCGTTGGACTCCTCGACCGAGTCCTCGCTGTCGACCACCACGGCGATGCTGTGGCTGCCGCTGTTGGCCTCGAAGGTGAAGCTCAGCTGGGTGGTGGCGCCGGCGCCGACGTACTCGACCAGGGCGTAGTCGTCGCCGTAGTCGCCCACCTTGGGGGTGCCCGAGGGGTCCAGCCAGGCGTCCACGAAGAAGTCGGAGCTGCCCTTGGTGCCCGTGTTCTCGATGACCACGGTCAACACCACATCCGTGCTGCTGGACTGTGCTTCGACCTCGCGGATCTTGAGGTCCACGGCGGCGTTCTGCACGACCGTGACGTTCACCTCGGGGGACAACGTGCCGTCCCAGTCGGCGTAGATCGTGGTGGATCCGGCGCCCGAAGCGGTGAGCACGCCGCCCAGGGCGATCTGGGCCACGCCTCCGTCGTTGGTGATCCAGCGGACCTGGCTGCTGCTGTCGGCCCGGTTGCCGTCGCTGTAGGCGGCGATGGCCTGGAGCTGCACGTCGTCGCCGACCGCCAGGTCGACCTCCTTGGGCTCCACCGTCAGGCCCACGAGCTGCGCGTCGGTGACCGTGACGCTGACCGGCACCGAGTCCACCCCCGCCAACGAGGCGGTGACCACGGTGTCGCCGACCGCCACGCCCGAGACGGTGCCTTCCTTGTCCAGGTCGTTGGAGACCTTGGCGACGCCGCTGTTGTTCGAGCTCCAGTCCACCAGGTGGGTGACGTCGGCCGAGGTGCGGTCCTCGTACAGGCCGGTGGCGGTGAGCCGCGCGGTGGTCCCGGTGGGGACGACGATCTGCTCCGGCTGGACCAGGATGCCCACGGGGGCGGCGGTCAGGCCGGTGTCGTCGCTGCCTCGGCCGTTGCAGGCCAGCAGCAGGGTCATCACGAGCATGGTGTTCTCCTCGGGCAGCAAGGTAGCAGCCCAGACGCAGAAGCGGGAGGCCCCGAAGGACCTCCCGCGCCTATCGTGTACAGACCGGAATCAGTGACGCTCGACGTCGTCGCCCAGGGCGTCGATGAGGGCGTCGTAGGGCAGGAAGGGGTTCTCGCTGCTGCCGCTGCTGTCGGTGCTGGCGTTGTGGTAGGGCACCCAGGCGAAGTCGGGGTGCTTGTTGTCGTCGTTCCACTTGCCGCCCAGGACCAGGCCGTTGGCGTCGGTCTCCAGCGTGTAGCCCCATGCCTCGGTGAAGCCCTCAGGCGCGCCGTTGTCCACGTGGGTCTCGTCCACGCCGTCGGTGGCGAAGCGCACGTTGGCGGTCACCGAGAAGGTGCGCTGGAAGGGATCGATGGTGATCGAGCCCTTGATGTCGTCAAAGGTCGCG
>CALGIB010000238.1 GCA_937915955.1 uncultured Pseudomonadota bacterium | reverse complement strand
GGTGAGGAAGGCCACCCCCGCCATCAGAGACGCCAGCGCCAGTCGCTCGCGAGAGAGCGCCACCAGCGCAGCGAGGACAGCGGCCGCGTAGACAGGTTCCCGTAGCGAGCTCGCCGCGTACAGCGCCAGCTCAGGCTGGATCACGCAGACGCCGCCAACGACCCAAGCCACCGAGCGACCCGCGAGGCGGTCCGCCAGCACCACCGCCAGCCCCACGGTCAGGACCCCACCCATCAGCGAGACGAAGCGGGTGGCGAGGACCGCGTCCCCCACCACGGACATGACCACCGCCGACAGCCCGTAGTACATCGGAAGGTGGTTCATGTCGTAGTGGCGGAAGCCGGACTCCAGCACGCCCCGGACCATCGCCAGGTTGCCGTAGTCGCTCTCCTCCCACCCGTAGTACTGCGTCCCGAGCGCGACCCGATACACCGCCGCGACCACCAGCAGCAGGGCGACGATCAGCGTGCGCCGGCGGGTTGGAGAGGCCACGGTGCACTCTACCGCGCCCTCTCCTCGCCGCGCCGTCTCAGGCGTCGTAGAAGAGCGGCTCCTTCTCGGTCCGGTTCATCAGCGATGTCAGCAGGCGCTCCTGCTCAGGGCTCATCGAGTGGAACTGGACCCCGCACCCCGTCGGCTCCCCCGCGTCGTTGGTTCGGTGCCAGCGCACCTCTCCACGGACGAACAGGCTCTGGTCCTGGCCAACGGTGACGGCCAGGTCAACGGTCACCCCCACCTCCGGTGGGCACATCGTCGCGACGAAGACCCCGCCGTCGCTCAGGTTCTCGGAGAAGCCCATGAAGAAGTTGTCTTCGCCGACCCCGGAGACAGCCACCTCGAGCTCGTGCCGGGTGGTTCGACGGAAGGCGATGGCCTCCTCGATGCGGGCCGCCTCCGCCGCCTCCGCGTCACGCATCTCGGCCGCCTCCGCTGGCGACACCGCGCTGAACTGTTCGACTGCGCCCATTTCGCTGTCCTCCTGAGCCGACTCGGCCCGTTCACACAGGGAATCGGAGTTGCGGGCCCGGCGCGTTAGGGTGCGATCGTGGGTTCATCGCTTCGATCTGGCTTCGTCGAGACCGACGGAGGCCTGCGTCTCTACTTCAAGTCCACCGGAGACGGGCCTCGGACGCTGGTGTGCTGCAACGGCGTGGGCGTCAGCACCTTCTTCTGGAAGTACGTCGTCGAGCACTTCCGCGACCGCTACCGCGTGGTGGTCTGGGACTACCGCGGCCACGGGCGCAGCGAGCGCCCCCACCACCCCGACGCCGCCGACCTGAGCATCCCCGCATGCGCTCGGGATCTGGGCCGCATCCTGGACGCCCTCGATGTCCCCGAGGCCGTGCTCCTGGGCCACTCCATGGGCTGCCAGGTGATCCTCGAGTTCGCTCGGCAGCAGCCCGGGCGGGTCGCCGGCCTGGTGCCCATGCTCGGCAGCGCCGGAAAGGTGCTGGACACCTTCTACGACTCCGACCGGGCGGCGCGGGTCTACCCCTTCCTGTTCGGCCTGACCGAGGCCCTGGGTGACACGACAGGGCGCATGATGGAGGCCGCGCTGCGCAGCCCGCTGGCCTGGTACATCGCGCGCAAGGCCCGGATGGTGGATCCTGTCTACACGCGCGAGGCCGACTTCCGGCCCTACCTCGACCACATGGCGGACATCGATCCCCGGCTCTTCCTGCGCATGGTCGGGCAGGCCCACGAGCACGACGCCTTCGACGTGCTGCCGAAGCTGGCCTCGCCCACGCTCATCATCGCGGCCGAGAACGACACCTTCACGCCGCTTTGGCTATCGGAGCGGATGGCCCGGGAGATCCCGGGGGCCGAGCTGCTGGTCCTGGCGGACGCCTCCCATGCAGCCATCATCGAGCAGCCCGCGACGATCAACCACCGCCTGGGGCGGTTCCTCGACCAGCGCGTGCGATGGTCTCCGAGCGCTGCCGGAACGCCTGCAGGTTCGCAGGCAAGCTG
>CALGIB010000237.1 GCA_937915955.1 uncultured Pseudomonadota bacterium | reverse complement strand
ACCTGTCCCGCATCGCCCGTGCCCGGGAAGACGTGCTCGAGGAGCTGCGAATCACGCTGTTCCACGAGGTCGGCCACTTCCTGGGGCTCGACGAAGACGACCTCGAGGACCGAGGACTGGATTGACGCTCTGGAAGCTCGCGGTTAGATCCGCGACGCTCCTGGGGGTGTAGCTCAGTTGGGAGAGCACAGCGTTCGCAACGCTGGGGTCGAGGGTTCGAGTCCCTTCTCCTCCACCTTGACGCGGCCTTCGGGCCGCGTCTTCTTTTCCTTGGAGGGGGCCCTGCGGCCCCCTGCTTCGCTGCGCGAAGCACCCGAGCGCGTCCTCGGGTCGAATCAGTCGAGGTTCCGCCAGACCTCTCGCACCAGGAAGCCTCGGCGGTCCAGCTCGGCCCGCAGCTCAGCCGGTGGCCCTTTGAGCACCGTACGAACCAGCGTCCCGGCGCGGTAACCCAGGACCGTGACCTTCTGGAACATCGCCACGGTCACGCCGCCTTCGTGCAGGTGCGGCCGGATCTCCTCGACCTTCTGGAGAGCGGCCGCGCGGATGCCCAGGCGCTCGCAGTGCTCCAGGAACTCAGAGAAGTCCTGAGCGTGGATCGTCTCAGCCATCGACATGCTCGACCTTGTACAGGATCCACCCGTAGCCCGGTTCCTCGCGTAGCGGGACCAGCACGACCCGTCCGAGCTTGTGCGGCACCGGCGTGGCCAGCCAGGGCGCGATGACCGGCGCCTGGGTCCAGTCCTCCTCGAACCAGAGCACGTAGCCGATGCGCTCGGAGCCCAACCACGCCGCGAACTCCTGACGGTCCTGGGGCGCGACGGGCACGTCAAACCAGCTGTACAGCTGACGGTGATGGACCCGCCGGTCCAGCCAACAACCCGGGATGTTGTCGACCAGCATCGGGACGCTCTCGGGCACTTCGGCCTCGAACCACTTCGCGAGCTCCAGCTGAGGCCGGTAGAGCTCGTCCGAGACCGCGACCTGACGCCGCGTCTCGGTCGCCGCCGCCCAGATGCCCTGCCCCGCCACAAGGGTGACGAAGACGCCCAGCGCCAGGCGCCCGCCGCCCGCCCGGACGTGGTGAGCTACCCGGAAGAGCCCGATGGTCGCGACGATCAGGACCGG
>CALGIB010000236.1 GCA_937915955.1 uncultured Pseudomonadota bacterium | reverse complement strand
CGCATGACCTCGTGTCGGGTCTCCCCCGTCTCCAGGTCCACGGGCAGCTCAGCTGGGACGGGCTCTCGGCCCGGCTCCGGCGAGTAGCACATCGACATCGCGACCAGGTTGAGGATGCCGTGGTCCCCGCTCTGGAGCTCGCCGCCCCGGTGGAAGCGCTCCCACCAGGCCCGCAGTCCGCCCGCGCGGCGCACCGCCTCGACCGCGCCCGGCAGATCCGGGAGCGTGGCGTACTCGAAGCCGGCGTCCGGGGCATGGGCCGCAAGGGCCTGAAAGCGGTCAGGAAACTGCATAGGCAGCATGAGGCTGCCGTAGCCCCCGCTGCTCTTGCCGGTCACCCCCCAGCTCCCGGAGGTGGGCAGGCGCTCGTCGATCCAGGGCATCAGCTCGGTGACCAGCCAGCTGGCGTAGGGACCCAGAGTGGGGGTGTCGAGGTATTGACAGCCGCCCATGGACGTCATGACGTCGGGCATCACCAGGATCATGGGGGGCATGCCCTGTCCGATGAGCCGCTCGGTCCGCTGGACCAGGTTCTCAGCCCGCCAGGAGCGGTTGGTGAAGCCGTAGTGGTTGCCGGTGAAGCCGGGCAACGCGAGCACGCACGGGAAGGGCCCCTGGCCCTCCGGCACGAAGACCTGGATCGGACGCCGGTGGGGATCACCGAGCGGGTTCCCCTGCAACAGGCGGCTCTCGTGCCAGACCGTGCGTGTCTCAGCCAAGGCGCTTCTCCGCCAACGATCTCAGTGGGTTGCGCTTGGTGGCCCGCTCCAGGCAGTTGACCCAGGCGTCCCTGGCTTCGGCCTCCTGGCCGAGGAAAGCGCGCGCCTCTCCCAGATAGAACCACGCGTCCGCGGGGGCGCCCTTCTTCTCGCAGATGGTCTGGAGCCTGGCCGCCGCGGCCTCGGCGCGGCCTCCGACGAGCTCGACCCGAGCCGCGAGGCGCTGGCCGCTCGCGTTGTCGGGGATGAGCTCCAGCAGCAGCCCGACGATGTCGGCCAGCATGTCGGCGTCCAGGGCCTCGGCGCGCTCGAGGAAGTACTCGGCGGCGTGCACGGCGTCCTTGTCGGCGGTCCGGTACCAGGTGTTCGATCCGACCTGCAGCGCGGGCACGACCACGTGCGCCCGCGGCTCGTCCAGCCGCATGCGGCGCAGCTTCCAGCTCTCCCCGCCCTCAACGTCGAGGCGCGTAGGGTCCTCGCAGGTCCAGCGGAAGGCCCGGACGCGGTCGACGCCGACCTCCAGCCCCAGCCCGCGCTTGAGCACCAGCCAGGTCCAGGGCTTGTCGGTGGCCGGGATCTCGCCTCCGTCGGTGCCGTAGCTGGTCCAGATGCCCTCGACCTTGGACGGATCCTCGGCCTCGTCCAGCCAACGGAGGACCTCGCCCGAGGAGATCGCGACCTGGTCCTCGCCGCCGGACAGGCGCTCGAGCATGGGCCTGGCCTCGATCCATCCGCAGTGCCCGCAGAGGCGAACCAGCGCAGCCTTGGTGTCAGGCCGCACGCGCGCGTCGACCACCAGCTCCTGCACCCTCTCGCGCGTCGCGTCGTCCTCCACCGCCTCGGTCGAGACGAAGTAGCGGTAGACGCCGACCTGGGCCCCCGTGCGCACGTCCAGGCGAGGATCCTGCAGGCCGACCAGGATGCGGCGGACCGCCTTGGGGAGGCCCAGGGTGGCGATGACCGAGAACATGCCCGCGTTGTCGCCGGGGTCGGTGCTGCGGAAGGTGGCCAGCAGCCGCTCTCGGGCCAGCGGGTCCAGCGCGCGCGCGGGCGGCCCGACCCGGTAGCGGCTGAGGATGTCGGCGGCCGCGCCGATGGCGTACAGGCGAACGCCAGGGCTGGGGTCGTCGAAGGCCACCTCGAGCAGCCGCGGCACGTCCTCGGGCAGGCCGCAGCGTGAGAGCTGACGCCCCGCCTCGGCCCGCTCGTGGATGTCCTTGGACTCGAGCAGCTCCATGGGGGACTTGGACTCGGACACGCTGGCCTCCTAGGACACGGTGACACCTACCCGCGTCGGGTCCACTCATCCAGGCTCGGGTTAGCCTGGGTGGATGCTGGCTCTCTTGTTGTCGCTCGGTTGTGCCTCGAAGATCCGTGCCCTGTACGACGAGCACGAGGCCTTCGCGCTGGAAGACGCGGGCGAGGTCCCCTCTCCCTGGCAGGCCGAGGCCGCGCTGCGCCTTGGCGAGGGCCTGGTCTCCGAGCTGATCGGCGCGGCGCTCGAGGACGCGTTCGAGGACGCCGAGCCCCTGGACCTGGGCATCGCCACGGTCACTCCCAAGCTCTCGCTGGAGCGCCTGAGCCTCTCGGAGCAGGGCGGCTGCCTGGGCTGCATCGGCCTCGGAGGCCGCCTCAAGGGGCGCGCGGTGGTGGACATCGCCGGCACCAGCACCAAGGTGCCCGTGAACCTGAGCCTCGAGACCGCGGTCAAGCTGCGGAGCAAGGCCCGCCCCGACGGCAAGCAGGACCTGGAGCTCCGCATCCTCGAGCTCCGGAGCCTCGAGGTCCGCCTCGGCGACGACGACAGCCTGTCCCTGGATCTGACCAGCGCGCTGGAGTCCTGGGGCAAGGAGCTGGTCGAGGCCATCCCCGCTCTCCCCCTCGGTCGGATCGGCGGCGAGTTCTTCCCGGTCCGTGAGCTCCGCGTCGTGCAGGATGGCAAGGCCCTTCGAGCCGAGCTGATCACCACCGCGGCGCACGGAGGCCCGCTGGGAGAGCTCGGCGAGCCGCCCGCGCGGGGCTTCCAGGTGGTCTTGAGCGAAGCCGTGCTGCTGGACTTCGCTCGCAAGACGGCCTTCGAACGTGGCGAGCTCGCCCTGGACGTCTTCGCCGAGCCGATCTCGCTGGACGTGGACGGACAGGAGTTCACGCTGGGGCTGCGCCTCTGGCGCCTGAAGGACAAGCGCGCCTGGTGGCGCGACTACGAGATCAGCGGCTCTCTGGCGCTGGTGGACGGGGCCATCGCCCTGCAGCCGGTAGAGGTCGTCGAGACCGGAAAGAGCCTGGGCGCGGGGCTCGTCGATCCCCTGGCCGCCCTGGCCAAGGGGCGCATCCTGGACAGCATCTCCGAGGCGGCCACCCAGGCCCTGCCCAGCGAGAAGAGCCTGGACACCAGGCGCCTGTCCATCCTGGCCAGCGTCACCCAGATCGAGGGGCTCAACGACAACCTCGTGCTCGTGGGCGAGGCCGAGGTGCATCGGGCTCAGGCCGGGAAGAAGTCCAAGGGCTCCAAGAAGGACGGCGCCACAGGCACCGGCGAGAAGAAGGCCGCCGACGGCGACAAGAAGAAGGCCGCCGACGGCGAGAAGAAGAAGGCCTCCGACGGCAAGAAGAAGAAGGCCACCGAAGGGAAGAAGAAGTGAGCCGCGTCTCGGCTGGAAAGCGCCTGGGCTTCGCGGCGCTGACGGTCGCCCTCGCCTTCGGTCTGCTCGAGGGCGTGGCGCGCCTCGCCTTCCAGGCGGATCTCGAAGCGCGCGAGGCCAAGCCCTGCCCTCCCTCCGAGGGCGCGCCCACGATGAAGGGAAACCCCTACCTGCTCTGGGAGCAGTGCTCCGGCACTCGGACCGAGCACGGGGTCAAGGCCTACATCAACAGCCTGGGCATGCGCAGCCCCGAGCCCGGCCCCAAGCCGCCCGGCACCCGCCGCCTGCTGGTCACCGGTGACAGCTCGGTCTACGGCTTCGGCGTGGACGACGGCGAGCCCTTCATCGACGTGGCCGCGGGCCTGCTGGGCGACGACGTCGAGGCCTGGAACGCCGCCATCCCGGGCTACTCGACCTACCAGAGCATCAACTTCCTCGAGATGCGGGTCTGGGACGCCGTGCAGCCGGACGTCCTGGTCATCGCGAACCTCTGGTCGGACAACAACTTCGACGAGTTCATCGACAAGGAGCTGCTGTCTGCGTACTCGAGCTTCGAGGACGGCGGACGGCGGACGCTGCACCACCTGCTCGAGCCCATGGCCTTCTATCGGGTCCTGCACTACCGCCTGACGGTGGCCGGCACCGAGCAGGCCGAGGCCCGCAAGGTCGGCTGGAGCCTGGGGAGCGGTCAGCAGATCGGCGTGCGCCGGGTCGAGGTGCACGACTACGCCGCCAACCTCGAGTACATGACGCAGCTGGCCCTGAGGGACGGCGCGGACGTGGTCTTCGTTCAGCTGGCCAACCGTGAGGACATGAAGGGCCCGCGGACCAACCCGGCCGCCTGGACCCTGTACCGGGACGTCATGGCGGACGTGGCCAGGAAGTATGGAGCCCCCGTCGTCGAGGTGCCGCCGATCTTCTACGGCAGCAAGAAGCCCACCTACGAGCTGTTCATCGACGAGATGCACCCCACCAAGACGGGGCACCAGCTGATCGGCGAGGCGCTGGCCGAGGCCCTGAGCGACTGGAAGGACGGCGGCACGTCCATGGGGCCCGGCCAGGACATGCCGATCGGCCCCTACCGGGACACCTTCGTGTTCTACGGCGGCGAGGGCCAGGGCCCAGACGCCCAGCCACCCCAGGGCGGAGACCCCAACCAGCCGGGCGGCGAGATGATCAGCGTCCAGATCAAGCTCGTGGGCTTCGACGAGACCGAAGGCACCCGCCTGCAGCTGGACATCGTGGACGAGCACGGCGCGCGACAGGCCGGCACCGACTTCCCCGTGGGGCCCGAGTACAAGGCCGACACGGTGCGGCTGCTGGCCCAGGAGTCCATCGCCTTCAAGGTCATCGACGACAAGACCGGCAACGGCCCCTCACAGGACGACCGGAACTACGACTTCGGCTTGGTCCCCGGCACCGCAGACATCAAGGTCGAGCTCGATCGCGACAACCGCCCCACCGTGAAGATCATCGAATGATCCAGGACCCCGACGCCCCCGCCAGCCTCGAGGACGGCCTGTTCGGCCTGGGCAGCTCGGTCGACGAGGCCCGCGTCGTCGTCATCCCGGTGCCCTTTCAGGCCACCACCAGCTACCGGCGCGGCACCCGCGACGCCCCCGCGAAGGTGGTC
>CALGIB010000235.1 GCA_937915955.1 uncultured Pseudomonadota bacterium | reverse complement strand
AGCAGGGGCTCGCCGAGCAGCTCGGACAGCATGCGGACCAGGCCGTGGGGGATGGGGGAGCTGCCTCTGGTGCCGAGCAGCTGGATCCGGGTCAGCCCTCGCTGCTGGAGCAGGCACAGGCTGGGCCGCTGATCCCCCAGCGAGGTCTCCCGGCCGTACTTGAAGGGATCGACGATCGCGTCCATCAGGGGCAGGGCGCCGACGTAGCGGGCCCCCTCCGGCGCGAAGTACTCGATCCGCTCCAGGGGCACGGCGTGGAGTGGCTGTTCGGTGATCATCTGCGCCGTCAGGGCCGCGTGACGAGACTCGGGGTCGGGCCGCAGCGTGAGGCCGATGTCGACGGTGGGGCGCGTCGGATCGGCGACAACGGCCAGCCCCTCGTACTCCAGCAGCGAGAAGCGCTCGAGGCGCAGCGGCGTGAGCTGGTTGGCGTGCACCTCGACGGTGGCGGCCAGCGCGAGCAGCGTCACGATCCAGGGCCGCCTGACCTTCGACGCCGCGATCGCGGCCATCGCCGCCATGGCGGTGCTGCTCAAGGCGACGAAGCGCACCGGGAAGTTCAGGCCCTCGCCGAGGTGTCCGAGCAGGCGGTTCAGGTAGAAGAACGGGAGCCGCAGTCTCTGGCCGGAGCCCAGCGAGATCTCCTCGCCCGAGACCACGAGCAGGCTGCCCAGCGCCATCAGCAGCGCGACGAGCGCCACCGCCAGCCAGGGGCCCGCGCGCTTGGGATCGCGGACGAGCGCAGTGAGCGCGAGGCCGAGAGCGATCCAGCCGACGTAGCGGCCCCCGGCGTAGCCCCGATCCTGCCGGCTCAGGGTGTCCCAGTCGCCCCAGCGCGGGAGGGCCAGGTGGGCCAGCTCGAGGCGGGCCGCGGCGGGATCGGTGAGGGGCTGGCCGTGCTCCTCCAAGACCGCCTGGACCAGGGTCAGCGAGGAGGGGCCCTCGGTGCCGTAGGTGGTCGCGAAGGTGCTCATCAGGGGCACGGTGACGAGCAGGCCCAAGCCCGCCGCCCCTACGTAGCAGGCCAGCAGCCGAGGTGTGCGGGCCCCCGCCCACAGCGTCGTCAGGCTGAGCACGGCCACGCCCGTGGCCAGGAAGAAGCCGTGATAGAAGCACGACAGCGTGGCCCCGCCGAGCGCCCCGCCGAGCAGCAGCGTGGAGCCCCAGGTCATGCCGAGGCGCAGGCGGCGCCAAGCGAGCAGGCCCAGCGGCAGCCACCAAAGGTGCTGCAGCTCCCCGACCCCGACGTGGATGGTGAAGGTGGCGATGGCGCTGCCCTGGAGCAGGGTCCCCGCGGCCAGCCCTCCCCACCGGCTGTTGGAGAGATCGCGGCCCAGCAGCGCCGCGCACAGACCGGTCGCCGTCAGGTTCAGCAGGGCCGCGACGTTGCTCGCGGTGACGATCGACAGGGGCGCGAGCAGCAGGACGATCAGGCCGTTGAGCGGCTCGATCGGGTAGAGCTGCATGCCCTCGGGGAAGTTCACCAGGTCGGTGGAGAAGGGGATGCTTCCTCGGAGCAGCTCCGCGCGGATCCACCACACCGTCCAGAGGTGCTTCATGGTGTCCGCGTCCTGACTGCCGAGCGCCTCGGTAGAGAGGTCGAGGCAGGCGGGCCAGGTCAGCACGAGGGTCAGCACGAGCGACCAGATGCTGGCCACAAGCGCGAACGGTGCGCGTTCCAGCCAACTCGTGAGCCGCTGCATGAGGGGCACGATATCAGCAAGCGTGCTGGTCAGAGCCGCCGCCGCCGAGGAGGTCGTGGACCTCCGCCATCAGGTCTTGCGGGTCGGTCGACCTCGCCAGACGGCTGTCTTCCCCGGCGATGCGCTCGCGCGACACTGGGTGGGGCTCGAAGGCGCGCAGGTGGTGGCCGTCCTGAGCGTGTTCGCCCAGCCCTTCCCCGAGGGGCCAGGGCCCGCGCTCCAGCTCCGTGGCATGGCGGTCTCGCCGGAGCTGCAGGGCACGGGGCGGGGAGGACTGTTGCTGGAACAGGTACAGGCGCAGCTCGGCTGTCCGATCTGGTGCAACGCCCGGGAGCGCGCGCTGCGCTTCTACGAGCGCCACGGATGGCGGGTGGTGAGCCCGCCCTTCGACATCCCGGGCCTGGGGCCGCACCGCCGGATGGTCTACCAGGACACCGTCACCGGGTAGCTGAAGCTCATGCCGTCGGGCATGTCGTGGGCGGGAAAGTCCGCGTGCCGAAGCACCGCCGCGGCGCAGTCCAGCCAGGCCTCGCTCGCGCCGCCGTGCTGGTCCACCGTGACCGAGTCGACGACCCCGTCGCAGCCCACGGTCAGCTCGAAGACGACCCGCAGGGCCTGCTCGTCGTCGTCCCTGGGGCAGTCCAGGGCGTAGGGAAGGACCTCGTCGAGGGCCGGCTTGACCTGGTGTCGCTCGAGGCCGCCGGGGGCGATCATGCCCTCCTCGCCGGGATCGGCGTCGAAGACCAGGCAGGGCTCGGGGCCGGGCATGCTCAGGCCGCCGCTGGTCGTGGGCGCTGCGGCGCGAGGGGAGGTGCGAGCGGGCCTCTGGCGGCCGGGGGTGCTCGAGGCGGGCTCGGCCGCGGCCGGAGGCTCGCTGTGTATCAGCAGGATCTGGTCGACCTCGATGAGGTCGCCCTCGAGCTTGTTCCAGGCGCGCAGCTGATCCACCGTGACGTCGTGGGCCCGGGCGATCTTGAACAGCGTGTCGCCCCGGACCACCGCGTACTCCAGCGGCTCGGGCTGACAGCTCAGCCAGAGGGCCAGCA
>CALGIB010000234.1 GCA_937915955.1 uncultured Pseudomonadota bacterium | reverse complement strand
GGCTGGAGAACTGGATCGGCAAGGAGTACGGCCCCGCGATCAGCACCGCGCAGGTGCCCGGCCAGGTCGGGGACACCCGCCCGCCGGTCACCACCCCCATCGAGGGCCTGTACGTCGCGGGCTGTGGCGCGGGGGCGCGGGGCGTGGGCACCGAGCTGGCGGCGGCCAGCGGCATGGAGGCGGCGGACACGATCCTGGCCACCCAGGGGCACCAACGCTGGCTGAGGCGCGTCCCTAGGCGGGAGAGGGTCCTGAACCCCCTGCTCGCGATCGGGGAGCGGCTGATTCGTCCGAGGACCTGAGCGCTCTCCGGAATCTCAGGTTAGACGCCGTGCCTCAACGGAGACACCAACATGAGCCTCATCCTTCTCTCCCTCTTCGCCTGTGGCGAGGACGAGCCCCTCACCGACGACAGCACCGCGGCCACGGACGACAGCGAGGTCACCGGTGACGACACCGGCCCCTTCGGCTTCGGCATCGACGGCATGGCCTACGACCTGATGAACGGCGCCCCCTCGGCGGCCGGCCTGTGCATCACCGTCGCGGACCCCACGGACGCGGCCAGCAGCGGCGACCCCGCTGACCTGATCATCCTGGGCAACACCGTCACCGCCGAGGGCGGCACCTTCAGCGTCACCGGCATCGAGACCGACAGCGCCATCGGCCTGTTCATCATCGTCTCCGACTGCGCCGACGAGGGCACGGTCCGGGCCACGGGCACCGGCGTCTCCATCGCCAGCTACGAAGACCTGCCGGCCGGCGGCGTGTTGGCGGGCGCTACGGCGCTGTCGATCAACAGCACCTTCGAGGCCGCCCTCGACCAGAGCGCCGCCGCGGCGGGCTACACCGGCGACAACATCGCCACCGCGGGCGCGATGATGGGCTTCGTGCAGGACAGCGCGGGCGCCCCCATCGGCGGCGCCACGGTGACCGGCAAGGAGGGCGTCGCGACCTACTACGGCGACACCGTCTCCGCCGACGGCCTGTTCACCTCGGCCGAGACCGGCGTGAACAGCGCTACGGACGCGTCCGCTGGCGCCCTGTTCTTCGTGCCCGGCGCGCCGATCTACACCTACACGGCCAGCGCGGACGGCTACGCCTTCGAGCAGCTGCTCTTCGGCGGCGTCCCCGGCATGATCACGGTGCTCAAGTTCAGCGCCGAGTGAGCTCGACCCCCGGGTCCTGAAGCGAACGCCGACCCCTCACCGGGTCGGCGTTCTGCGTTCTACTCGAAGCCCTTGAGCCGACCCGCCGACTGCAGGTAGCTGGCGGGCACGTCCGGCACGCCGTCGCCGTCGGTGTCCTCGAGGGTCTCGGCGTAGCCGATGAGCGCCTCCCAGAGCTTCAGCTCCTCGACCTCCTCGGTGCTGGGGTCCTTGTCAAACACCAGCGTGCCCAGGTCGACCACGACCTCGCCGTCGATGTCCTTGGGCGTGATGATGATGGCGCCGTAGGTCAGGCCCTCGAGGATGCTGAGCAGGCTGGCGACGTAGCTGTCGACGGCCACGTGGTAGAGCCCCTCGTTGTTCGAGGAGGTGTCCAGGGCCACCCACTCGTCCTCGACCAGCAGATCCACCGCGACGACGCGGTTGAACCGGCTCTTGCCCATGTCGACCTCGCAGCGCATGCCCGAGAGCTCGACGAAGTAGTTGCAGCCGTAGTCGGGCGAGATGCTGGCGGCGACCTCGCAGGTGTCGGCCAGCTCGGTGGCGGTGACGTAGAAGTCGACCAGCGCGTAGCCGGGCACGTCGTCGCTGCCGAAGCCCAGCGGCATCACCCGGAAGACGTCCGAGAAGCCCTCGACGCCGGTCTCGCCGGCGATGAAGTCATCGCGGATCACGCCCTGGCTCTCGAAGGCGACGTCGATGGGGTGCTCGGGGTCCATCGCCGTGGCCTGCTGGCGGAAGGCGTCCGTGATGTAGTCGCCCAGCCCCGACTCGGCGCAGGCCTGGACAGCGACGTCGCCCGGTACGCTCAGCACCGGCTCGGAGAAGCCGTAGCCCAGCTCGTCCAGAGGGCCGGCCTCGAGCGCGTCGACGAAGCCGTCCACCGCCGCGGTGATGTCGGCGTCGCCCGCGACGCTGTCGTCCAGCTGGTGCAGGGTGTAGGCCTCGACCTGCCAGCCCTCGCCGTCGAAGACCAGGTCCAGCTGGCCCAGGTAGCGGGTGTAGGCGCCGGCCTGGACGATGACCGTGCCGTTGCTGGTCTTGGGCGCGAACAGCGGCGTGTGGCTGTGGCCGCCCACGATGACGTCGATGCCCGGGACCTCGATGGCCAGGAGCTCGTCGGGTGAGCTGGCCGGGTCGTCGGTGACCCCGGCGTGGGTCAGCGCGACGATCAGGTCCACGTCCTGGGCCTGCAGCTCCTCGACCGCCAGCGCGGCGGCCTCGGCCATGGGGCTGAACGAGGAGGGGCGGACGCCGGGGGTGATGGACTGGGCCTCGTCCCCGAGCAGGCCGACCAGGCCGATGGTCAGGCCGTTGTCCAGCTCCTGGATCATGGTGGGCTGGATGCGGCCGGACTCGAAGTGGGCCTCGAGCGCGTCATCGCCGGCGTCGTCGGCGTTGGGCCAGGTGTTCGCGGCCAGGATGGGCGTGGTGACGCCCAGCGCGTCGCCCTTGGCGATCATCTCGCCCAGGACCTCGGGGCCCCAGTCGAACTCGTGGTTGCCGAGCGTGACCGCGTCGT
>CALGIB010000233.1 GCA_937915955.1 uncultured Pseudomonadota bacterium | reverse complement strand
CCACCAGCGCCTGGACGCGACCTTCGACCCCACGCGAGGCCGCATCGCCGAGGCCTACGGCAGCACGCTCAGGATCTGGAGCGCCGACGGTCGGCTCCTTGCCAGCCGCGACACGGGGCTGGCGGGCGTGACCGCCGTGGACCTCGACCCCAAGGGGGAGCACCTGGCCCAGGGCGATCGCCAGGGTCGCGTGCTCGTCCGCAGCTCGCTGGTCGGCGACGTCGAGGCGGTCTTCGCCCTGCACGAGGGCCCCGTCGTGGCCCTGGACTGGTCCCCGGTCGCGAGCGCGCTGGCCGTAGCCGGCCCCGACCACCTGCTGAGGACCTGGAGGGTCCTCGAGGGGGGGCCAAACGCGGTGGGCTTCGGCCACCAGGACGGGCTGACCGACGTAGCCTTTGACGCCTCGGGCCAGCAGCTGGCCAGCGCCTCTCGGGACGGCTCGGTGCGCCTCTGGTCCCCGGACCTCCAGGAGCTGAACAACATCGAGGCCCACTCGCAAGGCGTGAACCGGGTGGCATGGTCCGGCGACGGACGCCTGGCGAGCTGGCCGATCCAGGCGCCCCTGCCCGCGACCGGCCCCTCCCCGAACCTGCCGCGCACCTTCTTCGCAGGGGGCGAAGCGAACCTGGAGCTGCAGGTCGAGCACGGCGACGGCTTCGGCGCCTGGGCGCCCGGATCCGCGAAGCTGGCCTCGGCGACCTTCGACGACATGGCGCTGATCGACGGCTACAGCGGGCGGCGGCGACCCGACCAGCACGGCGCCGCCAGGCTGCACGACCTGCAGTTCAGCCACGACGGGACGGCGCTCGCCGGCGGGACCGAGGGCGGCAGCGTGTACGTGATGGACGGGCGCACCGGGGCGCTGAAGCTAGCGCTGCGCGGCCACGCCGGTCGGGTGAACGCGCTGGCCTTCAGCCGCGACGACAGCCTGCTCGTGAGCGGGAGCGAGGACGGCACCGTGCGCGTCTGGAAGCGCGACTGAGCGAGGCGGCCTCCGGATCGCTAGAGCTTCGCCTTGGCGATGGCCACGAGCTCGAGCTGCTCGGGGTGCTCCCGCAGGACCTCCTCCCAGGCCGCCCGAGCCTGCTGCTCGCGGCCCAGCGCCTTGAGCGCGTCACCGCCGCCCAGCAGCGCTCGGGCCCGGTAGTAGGCGTCCCCGGTCTCGGCCTGCACCCGCTCGAAGTGGGTCAGCGCGTCCGCCGGCTCGTCCTGGCCCAGCGCCAGCTCGCCGAGCGCCAGCCGCGCCTGAGAGGCCACGTCGTCGATCTCGCCGTAGTCCGCCAGGACCTTCACCCAGACCCGCTTGGCGCCGTCGTGCTCGCCCATGGCCAGCAAGCAGGTCGCTTGCTGCTGGGCGAGCGTGGCGACCCATCCACCACCGAGGGCGCTCGCGTCGACCTCCTCGACCAGCTCCAGCGCGTCACCGGGTCGTCCTCGCTCGAGCTGCACGGAGCTGAGCCCGATGCGCGCCTGCAGCGCGATCTCGACGTCGCCCGAGCCCTCGACGAGCGCCTCGAGCCGAGCCTCGGCGTCGTCCAGCCGGCCCTCGTCCACCAGGAGCATGGCCGCGTGCAGGCTCGACCACGCCGCCTGGCTGGCGTCCGGTGAGCTCCGCGCGACCTGTTCGTAGAGCCCCCGCGCGGCGGTCAGCTGCCCTCGACCGCGCTCCAGCTCGGCCAGGCCGTACTGGCCCGTGGACACCGCCAGGCTGTCCTGAGCGTGCTCGCGCACCAGCAGCTTGTAGGCCTGGGCCGCGCGATCCTCGTCCCCGGCCTCGAGCCAGGCGCTGGCGAGCTGCTCCATGCGCCAGACCTCGCTGCCGGGGTCCGGCGCCACCAAGCCCTCGTAGCGCCGGACGGCCGCCTCGGGCTGGCCCTCCTGGCGGTCCACCCAGGCCAGGCCCATGTGGCTGTTGAACACCGCCTCCGGCAGGTCGACGTACTCGGTAGCGCAGGCCAGGTAATCCCGACGGGCCCCGGCGTGGTCGCCCGAGAGCCCCCGCGCCTGCGCGATCGCGCCCAGGATGGCGGCCTGGCTGGGGCGATCCTCGGCCCACGGCAGCAGCGCCTCGTAGGCGGAGATGGCGCCCTCGAAGTCCCACTCGTTGACCAGCGCGTTGGCCGCCTCCAGGGCCTGCGAGAACTCGTCACCCAGCTCAGGCGCCTCGGCCGCCACCTGATCTTCGAAGCGCTGGGCCTCGTCCACTCGGCCCAGGGCCCGCAAGGCCTGAGCCTGCAGCGAGCGAAGGGCGGGCCCCGTGGCCTCCTCGTGCAGCTCGGCGCCGCGTTCCTGGGCCAGCTGCAGGGCCTCGTCCGGGCGGTCCTGGGCGAGCAGGCTGCGCACGAGCCCGACCAGCACCGTGTCCCACTCGTCCTCGGGCAGCTCCGGCGAGTCCAGCAGTGCGCGGTAGAGCCGCTCAGCCTCGGCGGGGCGGTCGTCCTCTTCGAGCAGCTCGGACATCGCGACCTGGGCCCGAGCCCGGCGGCTGGCTGAGGTCTGCACCTCGAGCAGGGCCTCGTACTGCTCCAGCGCGGCCCCTCGCTCGCCTCGCGCTCGCAGGATCCAGGCGATGTTCTCGCGCGCGTCGAAGCCGGCCTCGTGGCCGGGCGGCAGCTCGTCCAGGAAGCTGCGCCAGGCCGACAGCGCGGCCTCGGTCTCGCCCGACTCCAGGTAGTTGCCCGCAAGGGCCGCCAGCGCCTCGCCCTCGAGGGCCGGAGAGCCGGTGCTCTGGATCACCGCGCGGTAGCCCGCTCGAGCCTTCTCCAGCTCGCCCCGCGCCTCGGCGACGTGGGCCAGGCCCAGCAGACCCCGGGTGTGGCCCTCACTGCCTGCGGGGTAGCCTCCCGCCAGGCTCTCGTAGGCGAACTCGGCGTCGTCCAGCCGCCCCGCGCCCCGCAGCGCGTCGGCGATGGCGGCCTCGACCTCGACGCGCTCACTGCCCTCCACGTCAGCCTGCAGCTCGCGCAGCTGCTTGATGCCGTCCTCGACCCGACCCTCGTCGATCGAGAGCTCGGCGAGGCTGCGGCGGGCGATCCGCTGCTCGTCCGGACTCTCGAGCTCCAGCACCTGGTCGAACACGCCGCGGGCCTCGTCGACCTCGCCGCTGACCTGCAGCTGGCGGGCCCGGGACAGCAGGATCTGCGCCGCCAGGGCTGGCTCGCCCTGCTCGAGGAGCTGCTCGACCAGAGCGCGCTGATCGCGGGTCGACAGGGTCTCGGACAGGCCGAGCTGGGCGGCGCTCAGGGCGTCGGGGTCGTCTCCTCCGGCCGAGAGCACGCGTCGATAGAGCGCCACGGCGGCCTCCTCCTGGCCCTGTCGTCGCAACAGCTGGGCCTTCAGCAGCAGGCACTGGGCCCGCACCCGGGGGTCCGTGGGCCGAGCGAGGGCCTGATCAAGCAGCGGGCCGGCGCGCTCGAGCTCGTCCAGGGCCATCGCCACGCTGGCGGCGGCGAGCAGGACCCGGGCGTGGTCCAGGTCCGAGCCGCCGCCGCGGACCAGCTGCCGGTAGAGCACGTCCGCGCCGCCCAGATCCCCTCGGTCCACCAGGATCTCGGCCCGAGCCAGGTCCACGCGACGACGCTGGTCCCGGTCCAGCCCGCCCAGGTCCCCCAACAGGCCGAGGGCCTCGTCGTATTCGCCAGCGGCGGCGCGGTGGCGAGCCAGCGCGATGTGCACGCTGAGCGCGCGGCTCCGGTTGCCCTCCAGCGCCAGCAGCCACTCCCGGCGGGCGGACTCCGCGCGGTCATCGTCACCCTCGGCACGGTAGGAGTCGGCCAGACCCGCCAGCGCCTGGGCGTAGAGGGTTGCGGGTGTGCCCACCGCGCCCAGGACCTCGCCGTAGGCCGCCCTCGCCTCGCTCCCGCGGCCCTCCGCCCCCAGCCGTCGAGCCAGCAGGATCCTGGCCTCTTGTTCGTCCGCCGTGCCGGGCTCGGCCTCGGCGACGGCCAGGCGCAGCTGCTCCAGAGAGGCCTCGCGCCGGCCCGCGTCCTCGAGCAGGCGGGCCAGCTGATGGCGAATGCGCACGCGCTCAGCGGCCAGCCCAGTCTCGGCCAGGAGGTCCTCGTAGCCGAGCAGGGTGGCCTCGAGCTCGGCCACGCCCTGGGGTGGCGAGCTCTCGGACAGCTCGGCAGCGGGCTCCACGTGCAGCAGGGCCCGGGCGCCCCCGATCCCCAGGATCAACGCGGCGGCGATGCCGACGTTGCGTGGGGTGAGGCGCTCCTGGAGCGCGGTCGGCAGGCGCAGCGAGGAGATGCGCGCCCCACGCTGGAGCAGGATCCGGGTCTGCGCTCCGGACAGGCCCAGAGCTCCGACCATGTCCGCGCCCCGGGCCTGGACCCGGTCGAAGATCGCGCCGCCGAGCTCCGCCTGGTCCAGCAACGCCCCGCCCAGATCCGAGTCAGCCAGGTCCGTGTCCCGCAGGTCCGAGGCCGACAGATCCGCGCCGAGCAAGCGGGTGCCTCCGAAGCGCGCGCCACGGAGGT
>CALGIB010000232.1 GCA_937915955.1 uncultured Pseudomonadota bacterium | reverse complement strand
GCCCGGGGCATCGGCGCCGCCACCGCCCGCTGCCTGGCCCGCGAGGGCGCGCGCGTCATCGTCCTGGACCACCCCAGCGCCGACGCAGAGGCCGCCCAGATCGCGGCCGAGGTCGGCGGCAAGCCCCTGCTGCTGGACGTCACCGACGTCGACGCCGGCCAGCGCATCGTGGACTTCGCCATGGAGCAGTTCGGCCGCCTCGACGTGGTCGTGCACAACGCCGGCGTGACCCGGGACAAGACCCTCGGCCGCATGAAGCCCGAGCTCTGGGACCTGGTCCTGGGCGTGAACCTCGAGGCCATCCTGCGCATGAACGAGGCCATCGTGCCCGCGCTGCCCAGCGGCGGCCGCCTGGTCTTCCTCAGCTCCATCGCGGGCATCGCCGGCAACGCGGGACAGACCAACTACAGCGCCAGCAAGGCCGGCGTCATCGGCCTCGTAGAGGCCCTGGCCCCCCGGCTGGCCCGCAGGGGTATCGCCGTGAACGCGGTGGCCCCCGGCTTCATCGAGACGCGCATGACGGCCGCCATCCCCGTGGCCACGCGCGAGGTCGCCCGACGGCTCTCGAACCTGTCCCAGGGCGGCCTGCCCCAGGACGTGGCCGAGGTCCTGACCTTCCTGTCCAGCCCGGGCGCGCAGTCGCTGTGTGGCCAGGTCCTCCGCGTCTGCGGCGGCAACTTCGTGGGAGCCTGAGATGAGCACCGAGCGGCCTCGCGCCGTCATCGTGGGCGGCGCCCGCACCCCCTTCGTGCGCGCCTTCGCCGAGTACACCCAGCTCGACACCATCGCGCTGGGCTGCCTCGCAGTGAAGGGCGCGCTGGACCGGGTCGGCGTCCCCTGGTCCGAGCTGGACGCGCTGACCTGGGGCGGCGTCATCCTGCCGCCCACGGCCCCCAACGTCGGTCGGGAGATCGCGCTGGACCTGGGCCTGCCCGCCACAGTCGAGGCCTTCACCGTCAGCCGGGCCTGCGCCTCGGGCCTGCAGGCCATCTACGAGGCGGTCGTGAAGATCGAGCGCGGCGAGGCGGACGTCGTCATCGCCGGCGGCAGCGACTCCACCAGCAACGCGGCGCTGACCATGCCCGAGAGCCTGATCCGCAAGGTCGGCCCGGTGGTGATGAACCGCAAGAGCGGCGCCGGGGACTACGCGGCCCTGCTCACCCGGCTGCGTCCCAAGGACCTGATGCCCCAGCAGCCCGAGGTCGCCGAGCGCAGCACCGGCGAGCTGATGGGACAGGCCTGCGAGCGCATGGCCGTGCGCAACGGGATCACCCGCGAGGCCCAGGACCAGCTGGCCCTGGAGAGCCATCACAAGGCCGCCGCGGCCTACGAGGCGGGCCGCTTCGACGACGAGATCGTGCCCGTCACCCCTCCCCGCGGAGAGACCGTCTACCGGGACACCATCGTGCGCGGGGACACCAGCCTCGAGAAGCTGGCCAAGCTCAAGCCGGCCTTCGCCAAGGGCGGCACGCTGACCGCGGCGAACTCCTCGGCCCTGACCGACGGCGCGGCCTGCGTCATCGTCTGCAGCGAGGCCAAGGCCAAGGAGCTCGGCCTGACCCCTCTGGCCAGCTTCGAGAGCTTCGCCTGGGTGGGCGTGGACCCCGCCGACCAGCTCTTGATGGGCCCGGCGCTGGCTATGCCCAAGGCGCTGGAGCGGGCGGGCCTGACCATGGACGAGATCGACCTGGTCGACATGCACGAGGCCTTCGCCGCCCAGGTGCTCAGCGTCGACAAGATGCTGGGCTCCCAGGCCTTCGCCCGGGAGCGCCTGGGCAGGGACACCGCCGTCGGGTCCATCCAGGCCCGGAAGCTGAATATCCACGGAGGAAGCCTGGCGCTGGGCCACCCCTTCGGCGCCACCGGCGCGCGCATGGTCCTGACGATCGCGCACGAGCTGGCCCGCACGTCAGCGGACACCGCGTTGCTGGGGATCTGCGCTGCAGGCGGCTTGGGAGCAGCCGCCGTGATGCGAGCGGCGTCCGCCTGAGACTCCCTCAGCTGGCGCCGCCCCCGTCCGATGTCGCAGGATGCGATCGGGAGGAGCGGTGCAGGCGGCGCACGCGGACGAGGGGCCAGGGACGCCAGGGACCCACCGGGTCAAGACGATGGCGCTGGTCTGCGCCGTCGCCTGGTGCCTGTACGGCCTGCGCTTCCTGATCCAGGGTGCCTGGGCGCCCGGCGTCGGGGACTCCTTCTTCGGCCTCTGCTGCCTGGCGCTGCTGGGCCTGGCCAGCCGGGCTCCAGGCCGCGACGTGGGCCTCGGGCACGCCCTGATCGGCACCAACGCCCTGGGGCTGGCTGTGGTGGTGCCCCTCACCGGCGGCGAGCACTCCACCGCCTTCCTGTTCTTCCCCTGCGTCGCGCTGATGGCCGTCCAACACCTGCCCTGGAGGGCTGCCGCGGGCTGGATCGCGGCGACGATGGCGCTGCTGGCGGGGGCGAGCCAGCTGCCGGTGCCCGATCTGGCCGTCTACCAGCCGGACTCCACCGACTACCTGATCGACACGATGATGGCGATCCTGGTCAGCGGCTCGCTCGCCCTGGCCGCGCGGCGCGTCCACGACGAGCGCGCGCTGCAGCTCGAGACGGCGCGCGGGCAGGCCCAGGCCGCGCTGCAGGCGAAGCGCCGCCTGCTGGCCACGGTCTCGCACGAGCTGCGCACCCCACTGGTCGGCACTCTGGGCTCGGCCGAGCTGCTTCAGCGAGAGCTGAGCGATCCCGACCACATCAAGCGGGTCGGGACCATCATCCAGTGCTGCGGCGACCTGCAGGAGCTGCTGGATGATCTGCTCGATCAGGCCGCGCTCCGCGAGGGAGGCACCTCGCTGGTCCCCCAGGCCTGCGACCCCGTCACGATCGCCGTGCAGGTGCTCGAGCTCTTCCGGGACCGCGCCGAGTCCAAGGGCCTGGAGCTGCTCCTCGAGGGCGGCGCCCCCCGCGTGGTCCTGGACGCCCGGCGGCTCAAGCAGGTGCTGATCAACCTGGTCGGCAACGCGCTGAAGTTCACGAACCAGGGCTCGGTGCGCCTGCGCCTGAGCCACTCCGAGCGCCGCCTGCAGGTCGAGGTCGTGGACACCGGCATCGGCATCCACGACACGCAGCGCGTGCTCGAGCCCTTCGAGCAGGACGGCGAGGACATCGGCCAGCGCTTCGGCGGCACAGGCCTCGGCCTGTCCATCTCAGCGGGCCTGCTGGGCCTGATGGGCGGCGGCCTGGAGCTGGAGAGCAGCCCGGGCGAAGGCACGCTGGCCCGCGCCTGGGTGCGCGCGCCCACCGTGGGGCTGGAGAGCCAGCGGGTGCTGGTGCTCGAAGACAACCCGGTCGGGGCGCGGCTGACCCAGGAGATGCTGCGGCGCCTGGGCCACCGCTCCAAGCTGGCGGCCAGCCTGGCCGAGGCGCGTCAGCTCGCCAGCAAGGGCGGCTTCGACATCGCGCTGTTGGACCTGCGGCTGCCCGACGGCTCCGGCCTGGACTTGATCCGGGACCTGGACGCGGGCACGCGCGTGCTGGCGGTCACCGCCAACGCCGACGAGCGAGCGCGATGCCTCGAGGCCGGCGCGCACGTCTTCCTCCCCAAGCCGTTCCGACTGGAGGAGCTCGAGGCCGCGCTCTCCGGCTGAGCCCTGCTGTGGGCATCGCCCGGCTCGAGGCCGCGATCTCAGCCTGAGACGCGCCAGGCCAGCGGCACCTCGGCGCGGAAGGGGCGCACCCGGTCGCCGCCGAAGCACAGGCTCGG
>CALGIB010000231.1 GCA_937915955.1 uncultured Pseudomonadota bacterium | reverse complement strand
CTCCAGCACCACGTCGGCGCCCAGGGCGCGCAGGCGCTCGGCCCGCTCGGGGCGGCGCACGATGGACACCGTGTGCAGCCCCCGCGCGGCCGCGAGCTGCACCACGTACTGGCCCACGCCGCAGGAGCCGGGGTCCTGGATCAGCCAGGATCCTTCAGGGAGATCGGCGATCAGGAGCTGGGCGGTGGGCGGGTTGATGCGCAGCCCGCAGGCCTGGACGGGGTCGATGTCCGAGGGCAGGGGCAGGGCTCGGTGCAGGTCCACCAGGGCGTGGCTGGCCCAGGCGCCGCTGCGCATCGGGAAGAGCAGGCGCTGGCCCAGGGGCGCGTCCGCTTGGGGGCCCAGCGCCTCGATCACGCCGACCCCCTGCATGCCGGCGGTGGCCGGGAGCGGCTGCTGGACGGCGTAGTGCCCGCGCACGGCCAGCACGTCGCTGGGGGCCACCGGGCTGGCCTCGACGCGACAGAGCGCCTGGCCTGGGCCGGGGCTGAGGGTGACCGCCTCCAGACGCAGGACGTCCGAGGGCTCGCCGGTGGTGGAGTAGCGGAGGGCGCGCATCGCCCCCGGCTATCGTCTCAGCGGGCGTCGGCGACGGTCGCGCTGACCAGCCGGTCCAGCTTCCGGACCTGCTCGGCCCGGCTCAGGTCCAGCCAGCTCAGCAGCTCGTCGACCCTCGCGCTCCGCCCCTCGAAGTCCTGACGGAAGCTCCTCCAGCTCGTCCAGGCGTCCTGGGGCACCAGCTCGGTCAGGCCCACCTCGTCGGTCATGGCGCCAAACCAGCGGTAGGCGGCGGCGTAGCTGTCGGCCAGCTCGTGGGGGCTGCCCCCGCTCCAGCGCGTCAGCCCGGTCATGAAGCGCAGGCTGCGGCCGTCGTCCTGCCAGGTGCGGGCCTGCTCCCGGCGGGCCATGCAGTCGGCCAGGACGCCCACCCGCCCCTCGACCAGTGGCACAGGGCCGTCCCCGGCCCAGGCGTGGGCCAGCTCGTGGAAGAGCTCCAGGGGCTCGACCTCGGCGCTGGCGATGCGCACCGCCACCAGCTCGCCGTCGACCAGCTCGGCTCGGCCCGCGAAGCCCTGGGGCAGCGGTCCGAGCTCGATGGGCACTGTCCCGGCCGAGGGGGCCTCGCGGCCGGAGCAGGCCGTCGCGGAGCTCCAGCCTCGGCGGGCCAGGCCTTCGAGCTCGGTGGTCGGCGCCCGGAACTCGGGAGAGGCCAGGGCGAGGGAGGCGAGCAGGGGGAACATGTCTTGCTCATCGGAGCGTTCAAGGGTGCTTTTGAGCGATCGGTGGTTTCGGGCCGGTGTCAGCGTGACGGCCTGTCTCGTCCGCGGGCGACGGGCGCTCCCCGGGTGACAGCCTGTCCCGCTCCGGCCCCTAGGTGGTTCGCCGTTCCAGGCACGGCGCTTGCTGGGCTGGGGCTCCAGACATAGGACCCGCGGATGTTGCTCACGCTGCTGCTCGCCTGCCCCAAGAAGGGGCCCATCGAGGCCCCCGTGACTGAGGGCGCGCCCGTGGTGCCCGCGATGGTCGCGCCGCTGTACAAGGTCTCGCCGGCTTCGCCGAAGGACCCGCTGATCGCCTGGGCGATGGACGGTCGCGCCTACGACGAGACCCTGGCTGGCGCGGCCGGCTCGCTGGCCTTCGTGCAGTCCGAGGACGGCGGCATCGACGAGGCGGCGGTGCGCTGGGCCCTGATCCGGGCGGGCTGGCCCTTCGGCTTCAGCCAGGTCGAGCTGGCCACGGTCGAGCAGGAGCGCACGCCCGCGCTGCTGCTGGCCGAGCTGGAGAGCGTGCCCGTGGACATGCCGGTGGGGCTGGTCCGGGTGCGCACGCCCCAGGGCGACACCTGGGTGATGGTGGTGGCCGAGGTGCCCATCGCCATGGCCCCGTTCGCGCGCGAGGCCGACATCGGGGACCCTCTGGCGCTGGCGGTCGACCCGGCGGGGTGGACCCGCCTCTCCCAACGCACCCTGGCGCCCAGCGGACGGATCCACGAGGGCGCGGTCGTCTATGGCGAGCCGGGCGAGTGGCTGGTCGAGCTCTCGGGCGTGGACGCATCAGGGCAGGGGCGGCTGCTGGTCCAGGTCCCGGTCTACGTGGGCGAGGACACGCCCGACGACGGCCCCTTCCTGAGCGCGGACGCCTCGCGCCCCAGCGAGCCCGAGGCACGCCAGCAGGCGCTGATGGCCGTGGACGTGCTGCGCGACCTGCTGGGCACCGCCGGGCTCGAGGTGGACCCCGTGCTGGCTTCGGTGGCCGGGACCGAGGCGGATCGCCGGGCCCAGGGTGGCGCCGCTGCGGACCAGCCGGTACGGGTACGCCGTCCGGGGCACGGGTACGGGAAAATCGTGATTTGTAAGGCTAGTTTGTTTACTTTTGATTTGTTTTTCCTTATGTGTCTTCCGTAAATCACATCGCTCTGCCTGGGAACCCTTTCTTTTTAGAGCCTGTGGCACGGGTACGGGGGTAAGTTTTTT
>CALGIB010000230.1 GCA_937915955.1 uncultured Pseudomonadota bacterium | reverse complement strand
GGGTTCTTTCCCGCGGCCAGATCACGCAGCCGCTCGATCTCGACCTTCGTCAAAGGTCGCGCCTGGCCTCGCTCGAGGCCGCGTATCGAGATCGTCGCGAAGCTCTCCCGCCGCAGCTTGCTGACCGGGTGGTTCAGGGCCTGCAACATCCGGCGGACGAGGCGGTTTCGCCCCTCGGTGACCGTGATCTCGAGCCAGGCGTTGCCGGTGTCCGTGGCCTCGGCCACGCGGGCCTTGCACGGAGCGGTGCGCCCGTCCTCGAGGTGCACGCCCTTCTGGAGCTGCGCCAGGGTCCTGTCCGTGGGCACGCGCCAGACCTTGGCGAGGTAGCGCTTGGGCACCCGCGTCGAGGGGTGGGTAAGCTTGTGGGCCAGGTCCCCGTCGTTGGTCAGCAGCAGCGCGCCCGAGGTGTCGAAGTCCAGGCGCCCGACAGGCTCGACCTTGGGGAGGCGCAGGTCCTTGATGAGGTGCTGCACGGTGGTCCGGCCCTGGGGGTCGTCGCGACCGGTGAGCACGCCGCGGGGCTTGTAGAGCAGCAGGTACACCTTGGGCGGCTCGTCGGGCAGCATGCGCCCGTCGACCTTGACGACGTCGCCGGGATCCACGTTCGTGGCGACGTTGTCGACCACCTGGGCGTTGACAGTGACGAGCCCCTCGCGGATCCACTCTTCGGCGGTCCTGCGTGAACACAGGCCTCGGGACGCGATCAACTTGGCCAGTCTCTGAGTCATCTGAGCCTCCTCCCCGCGTCTCACGACGTGGGCTTGGATGATTGGGCCGGACGGCTAACGGATCTGCAGGCCGAGGGCGAGCGCTGGGGGGTGCGACCGAAGCGCAGCGGAGGGACGCAAGGGGGGCGCGCAGCGGCCCCCCTCCAGATCAGAAATCCGGGAAGTCCAGCTGAACCGGCCCGTCGCGGGGGTCGTCCCGCTCGAGCTCCCGCAGGTCCCGCAGCGTGGGCAGGTCGGAGAGGTCCTTCAGCCCGAAGATCTCGAGGAAGTCGTCCGAGGTCCCGTACAGCAGCGGCCGCCCAGGCTCCTCCTTGCGGCCCATCAGCTTCAGCAGGCGCTTCTCGAGCAGCGAGCGCAGCATGCCGCCGGAGTCGACCCCGCGGATCTCCTCGACGTCGGCCCGGCTCACGGGCTGCCGGTAGGCCACGATGCTGAGGGTCTCCACCGCTGCCCGGCTGAGCCGGAAAGGCTTGGCCCCCTGCGCTGCGGCCACCCAGGGGCGGGCCTGAGCCACGGTGCGGAGCTGAAAGCCGCCGGCCACCTCGACCAGGCGGATGCCGGCGTTGCGCCGGACGTAGCCCTCCTTCAGGCTCTCCAGCGCGCCCAGCAGCGCGCCCTCGAGAGGTTCTCCCAGCAGGCTGAGCAGCTCGGCCAGGGGCGCCGGATGGTCGAGGCTGAAGAGCACGGCCTCGAGCGCCGAGCCCAGGAACTCGGGCCGCGGCGTGCCCGGCTCGGCCAGCTCGACGACCGGGGTGGTCGCTGGGTCGGGCTCAGGCGGGGCCGGACGAGGCGGGCTCGGAGAGGCCGGACCCGACTCGCCAGGGGGCTTGCTGCCCGGGAAGGTGATCAGGTTGTCGGACATCAGTTCGCGACCTGCTCGTCCATCAGGACGCTGAGATCGACCTCGGCCCCGGAGACCCGAGGCAGCAGCTGCACGGGCGCCAGGAAGCCGTCCTGGTGGAAGTCCAGCAGCTGGAGCTTCATCATCTCCAGCAGCGCCAGGAAGGTGAGGATGCGCTGCGAGCGGCTGTGGATGCGCTCGAAGATCCGGTCCAGCGAGCAGGCGCCCCACTCGTCCAGGCAGCCCAGGACCCAGCGCACGCGCTCGGCCATGGAGTACTCCTCCAGCTCCACGTCGTGCGTGGGGGGCTCGGCCGCGTGGGCCTGAAGCACCCGGTAGAAGGCCTCGAGCAGACCGAAGGCGTCCACGCCCGGGTCCACCCCTCGAAGCGCCGGGTCCAGCTCCTGCTGGGGACGCTTGAAGACCTCCCGGCCCAGCAGCCGACGCGACGCCAGCTTCTCGGAGGCCTCCTTGAAGCGCTGGTACTCCAACAGCCGGCGGGCCAGCTGCTCACGGGGGTCGGTCTCCTCGTCCTCGTCCATCACGGCGAGCTCGCGCGGCAGCAGCTCGCGGCTCTTGAGCTGGCAGAGCGTGGCGGCCATCACCAGGAAGTCGCCGGCCACGTCCAGGTCGAGCTCGGCCATCTGGTCGAGGAAGCTGAGGTACTCGCGCGTCACGTGCGCGATCGGGATGTCCCGGACGTCGATGCCGTCCCTGCGGATCAGGTACAGCAGCAGCTCCAGAGGCCCGTCGTAGACCTCGGTTCGGACAGCGTGCAGCTCAGGGTGGATGGCGAGCACAGGAGCTCTCGGACTGGGGGCGAAGCAGGGAGCGGCAGGCGCGCGCGAAGGGACGCCGTGGGGACCTGGACCATAGCGGCCGGGGGCACCGGAAGCCAAGCCCGGCGGCGCAAGGATCGTACCGCTGCTACCTCGCGATCAGCAGGCTGAGCTCGGCCCGACCGAGCAGCTGCTCCGTCACCCGCCCCAACAGCAGCTCTCCCAGCACGCTGCGCCCTCGATAGCCCAGCGCGAGCAGCTGATGACCCGCCTCCTCGGCGGCCCCGGCGAGGGCCTCGTGGGGCTCGCCCTCGACGCGGACGAAGCTGCAGTCCAGCCCTGAGTCGGCCAGCTCCTGGCGAGCCTCGTCCAGCGGGTCCGTGCCCCTCCGGATCGGACCGACGTGCACGACCTGCACCTGCATCGGCGCGCCGCCGAGGAGGTTTCGCACGGCCCGAAGCGCGCAGACCGAGCCCTGGCTGCCGTCGAAGCCCAGGGTGACCCCGCTCAGCGCGACGGGCTTGTTCCCGGTGACCAGCACGCTGTTGGGTGCGTGCTTCACGAAGCGCTCGACCCGGCCGCCGCCCGTCCCGGGGTCCTGCTCCTCGCTCTCGCCCCGCACGCCCAGGAGCGTCAGGTCCGCGCCGGCCGCGTGGTGCACCAGGCGGGGCACCTGCGCGCCGGTCTCGAGCAGGGTCCGGCACTCGATCCCGCGCGCCTTGGCCTGCGCCTCGAAGCGCCTCAGCAGCCGGGTCCCCCGGCGGCGGTAAACCAACTCAACCTGCTCGGGGACCAGCACCGGCTCGAAGCCCAGCAAGCCCGCGAGGTCTCGAACGAGATCGCCTGAGAGGTGGGTGACGCCGACGACGTGGAGCCCCACCAGCCGGCGGGGAGTCGCGCTGAGCTCGGCGATCCGGAGTGCGGTCTGGGCCGCAGCCTGGCCCCAAGGGGACTCGTCCAGGCCGACCAGGAGCGTGCGTGCCATAGACACAGGCTACACTTGCCGGCCACTGGAGGTGTCCATTGCCCCGCGCTCTGCTGCTGTCGCTCGCCCTGCTCGTGGTGGCCGGCTGTGCGCCGAAGCCCTTCCCCGAGGACAACCTCCCCTCCTGGGAAGAGCGCCCGGTCACGGGCACCTTCAACGCCAGCTTCGAGGAGGTCTGGGACGCCTCGATCGAGGTCCTGGGTGACCACGCTCCGCTGGACCGCATCGAGCGGGGCCAGGGCGTCATCCAGACCGGCTGGGTGAAGGACTTCTCGGACTACGTCTACAAGACCTACGGCGGCACCCGGGTGCCCGAAGCGATCCGCTGGCGCATGACGGTCGACATCCGGAAGACCGGCGGCCGCACCGAGGTGCGCATGACCAGCCAGGAGCAGGTCGAGAAGGACTTGATCTCCGCCAACCTCGAGTTCACCGGGTCGGTCTACCAGTGGATCGACGTGCCCAGCTCGACCAGCAAGGAGCGCATGCTCCTGGAAGAGATCCTGGGCCTGCTCGAGAAGGACCGCAGCAACCCCGACTACGGCTACCCCGACGACAGCTACAACGACGGCGACTACGCGAACTAGCGTGCCGGCGCTGCGCCGCTCCGGGATCTGGCCGCTGCTGGCCGGGCTGGCCCTGATCGTAGGCCTGCTTGGCGCGCTGATCGCGTGGCTGCGCGTCCCCCCAGCCCCGCCGCGTCTGCCCTCGCCGGCGGAGCGCGAGCACGCCGTGGAGGTGCTCGAGGCGGAGCTCGGGCGCATGGGCCAGCGCCGCGCACTCACCCGGCAAGACCGCAACGATGTCGGCAACCTGGCGGCGCTGCAGGCCCACGCCGCGGAGCTTCAGCTGCTCGAGATGAGCTGGGTCACGCTGCCTCGCGAGGGGCCGGCCGTGCCCGTGGAGCTACGACTCCGGGTGCGAGGTGAGCCCGCGAGGCTGCCCATCCTGATCGAGGGGCTGCACCGGCAGTCCCGTCCGGCCCAGCTGCGCCGGGTTCGCCTTCGCCCGGACGGGGACGCCCTGATCGCCGAGCTGGAGCTGCGCTTCCACCGCCCGCCTGCCCTGGACAAGGACTCCCTGGCCCAGGCCTGGACCGCGCAGGGCGGAGACCCCGCCGCGCTGCCGGCGCTCGAAGCGGCGGGTCGGGTCAAGCTGCTCGAAGGCTTCGAGGCGAGCCTGCCTCAGCTGGAGGCCGAGAGCCGCTCAGCCCGACGGAGCGTGATGCAGCACCTGCCCCTGGTCCTGTCCAGGTTGGACGAGGTCGG
>CALGIB010000229.1 GCA_937915955.1 uncultured Pseudomonadota bacterium | reverse complement strand
CTGCGGCGGCCTGCAGGGGACCTGGACCGCCCGGCTCCCCTCGGGCTACCTCGAGGCCGCGCTGGGGGTGCAGGCCCGCTATGTGCACGTGGACCACCCGGACTTCGTCGTGGCCCACTGGCTGGGCTCGACCCGCCCTCGCCTGACCTGGTGGGCTCGACCTGGCGAGGCCTGGTGGCTGGGTGTCGGGCTGGGCCTGACCCTGGACGGGGGCGTCTCCCGCTGGGCCTACCCCGAGGGCCTGCTGCGCGCGGGCGTGGACGTACAACCTGCGACGGCCCACCTGGAGCTGCACGTGGCGCGCACCTTCGCCGTGGAGCTCGGATGAGCCGCCCCGGACCCGACCAGCTGGCCGCGCTGCAGGCCGGCGAGCCCCAGGCCGTCGGCGCCTTCTACCGCGAGCACGCCCGCCTGGTGCTGGGCTGGTGCATCCGCCTCGGCGGCCCCGGTCTGGATCACGAGGACCTGGCGCACAGCGTCTTCGAGGCCGCGCTCAAGCGCCTGCCCAGCTACCGGGGCGAGTCCTCGATCAGCACCTGGCTCTACGGCATCACCCGCCGCGTGCTGGCCAACCAGCGGCGCCGCGCCGCCTTCCGGCGCGTCCTGGGCATGAGCCAGATCCCCGAGCCGCGCAGCGCCATCTCGACCGAGGCCGAGGCCGCCCGGATCCGCCGCCGTCGGGCCATCCAGCACGCGCTGGAGCGCCTCAACGAGGCCCAACGCGAGCTCATCGTGCTCTGCGACCTGGAGGGCCGGACCGCGCCCGAGGTGGCCGCCATGCTCGGCATCCCCGCGGGCACCGTCTACAGCCGCCAGCACAAGGCGCGGCGCCTGTTCCGCGAGGCCCTGGAGGCCGAGGGCATCACCGAGTGCGAGGGCGAGCTGGTCCTGCTGCCCAGCCACGGCTCGGAGGCCTCTTGAAGCTGCCCGTCGAGCTGCGCGAGGCCCTCGAGCCCAGCGACGCCGAGGTGGAGCGGCTGACCTCGCCGCTGCGGCCAGGCTTGGTCGGGGCCTGCTCATCGGCGACCGAGCCCACGCCGACCGAGCTCGCCCGTCTCCAGCCTCGACAGCGCCGCGTCGGCCTGCCGCTGTCCCCCTTCGTCCTGGCGGCCGTCGCCGCGCTCCTGCTGGTCTTCGGAGCCTGGCCCTCGGGCACGACCCAGCTCGCCGAGGGCATCGAGGTGGCGGGATCCGCCTTGGTCTCCGTGGCCCCCGGCTCGATGACCGTGGTCGACCAGCAGGACGGCCTGGTCGTCTACGAGGTCCGGCCCGACGGCCCCAGCGACCTGCTCGTGCGCGCAGGCGAGGTCGAGGTGCGGGTCACGGGCACGCGCTTCTCGGTGCTCAAGTCCGGCCGCCACGTCGAGGTCGAGGTCTTCCGAGGCTCGGTCGAGGTGAGCGCGGACGGCGAGACGGCGCCGCTCGGCGTCGGCCGGGTCTGGCGTCGACGTCGCCTGACCAGGGCCGAACCGGAGGCGCAGGGCACCAACGCCCTCCGCCACGAGGTCGGGATCGCCCCGCTCCACCCCCACCTGGAGCTGTCCCGCCCCGAGCCCGCCACGGCCTCCGAGGAGAGCGAGGAGCTGCCGCCCTCGGGGGCGGATCTGGACGCCTTCCACGCGCTCGTCACGGCGCGCGAGACCGGCCGCCTGAAGCTGAGCGAGGTGGAGGCCTTCCTGGCCGAGCACCCCGAGAGCGACTTCGTCGGCGAGGCGAGCGTCTTCCGCCTGGAGCTGCTGGCCCGAGGCGAGGACGCGCAGCTCGCGCTCGCGGAGATCGAGGCCTGGCTGGGCGCGCACAGCTCGGGCAGCCGCTTCGTCCAGGTCCACTACCTGCGGGCGACGCTGCTGCGCGACAAGCTGAAGGACTGTGACGGCGCGCGCCCCAGCTACCTGGTGGTGGCCGAGCTGGGGCGCGGCAAGCTGGCGGCCGAGGCCGAGCGCTACCTGGAGGCCTGCGGGCCCTGAGCCCGGGCGGCTACTCGAAGAGGCAGGCCGGCACGGGCTCGCTCAGGCCCTCGACGTGGTTGCGCGCCTGGGTGAGCTCGCGCTCCCAGAAGCAGAGCTGCTCGGCCCGCAGCAGGTAGCCGTAGTCGTAGAGCGTGGGGTTGTCCCCGTGCTCGATCAGGCGCTGGGGCTGAGGGTCGTGCAGGGCCGCGTGGCGCCGGTCGATCACGACACGGGCCTGGGCCAGGTGCGCCTCGGCGGGGGCGAAGTCACCCGTCTCGATGACCGCGCGGACCAGGTCGGCGACATAGGCGCTGCGCAGGCTGTCGATCTCCAGGCCGTCGCGCGTCTCCTGGGTCCAGCGGTCCTCACCCGTCAGGCGCGCGGCCAGCCCGGCGTGCTCGACCTCGCTGCGGTCCAGAGCGTCCAGGACGGCGTCGATCTCGGGAGCCGTCGACCAGTCGTCCACGTCCGGACGGCGCGGCTGGCTCACGATGTCCAGGCTGTAGCCCACCTCCATCGCGGCGTCGCGGGAGCTGAGCCAGGCGGCCAGGGGGCCCTCGATGAGCAGGCTGTGCTGCAGCTCGGCGGCCTCGTAGACCACCTGGCCGTGCTCCTCGCCGAGCACCTCGACCAGCAGCGCTCCGTAGTCCTGGGGCAGCTCCCAGTTCATGCGCAGGGTCATCACGTCGTTCTGCCAGTAGCCCCACTCCCAGCCGGTGCTGAAGAGCGTGTGGTCCAGCAGCGGGGTCTGCGCCTGGGCTCGGAGCTCGACCATGTCCAGCCAGCGGCTTCGGATGTAGATCGGCAGGTAGGTCGGCACCGAGTCGTCCATCGCGATCCAGTAGGCGGACTCGGGGAAGTAGGCCACGGGCTCGCCGGCGTCGAGCTTCTCCAGGATGTAGGCCCGGTGCAGGTCGAACTCCTCGTGGTGGTAGGCGCCCTGGGCGTCCTCGAAGAGGTCGAAGTACATCACCGTGTGCACCCACGGCGTGATGGCCGGGTCCGCGTGCTTGGCGAGCAGGTAGTAGATCGTCTCCTCGCCCTCGTAGGTCACGCGCAGGTCGTCCCCGACGTGGATGAGCGTGGTCAGCTCGGCGTCCGGCGCCTGCTCCTGCAGGACCTCGAAGGCCAGGTCGATGGCCTCGATGAAGAAGTCCGGCTCGAAGTCACTGAACTCGCCGAAGCTGAGGTTGTAGACGTCGAAGGGCAGGCTCGTGACCAGGGACCAGCGCTGCTCGAGCTGCGCCCGGAGGTCGCCCTGGGGCTGGTCGATCAGGTCCAGGGCCAGCTGCAGGTTGCTGGCGCCGAAGAGCTGGATGCCCACCCCACAGGTCACGCCGCGCGCATGGGCCGCGTCCAGGATGGCCCCGGTGTGGGCGGCCCAGGCCTCGTGTACAGAGGGGCCCTGGATGTCCTCCAGGCCCACCCACTGCAGGTGGTTGCCGCGGTTCTTGACGACGAAGTCCAGGACCTGTCGAGCGCGGAGCTCCGCGTCCGGCTCGCCCGGCATCCAGAAGTCGTAGAGCCCCTCGATGGGGTGAAGGGTGTGCAGGTGCAAGCCGCGACGGTCCATCTCCGGCTCCTGCCGGACGCCGTACGCGTCTGAGGTCGCTGGCAGGTCGAAGGTCTCGGGCCCCTGGGGGTCGTAGGGGTGGTGGAAGCGGAAGCCGCCGAGCTCCAGCGCGTGGGCCAGGCCGTACTGGGCGCCTAGGGCGTCCCCGGCGCGGACCCGCAGATCGCCGTCATCGAGGAGCTCGAGCTCGTAGCACTCGAGGCAGTCCAGGTCAGTCTCGACGAGCAGATCGACGGCGCGGGTGGTGTCCCGATCGAGGCGCAGCTCGGCGTCCTCGTAGGGGAGGAACTCGACGAAGTCCGTCAGCGCGGGCTCGAGGTCCGCCGGAGCGTGGATGACCAGGGCGTCCCGGGGTGTGCAGGCGAGGAGCAGGAGCATGAACCGAGCCTATCTGGTGTTACAGCCGGGGCGTGATTCCAGCCCTCATCCCCTACTTCGAGACGCCGAGCATCCCCCTGTTCGGCGACCTGGCGATCCACGGCTTCGGTGTCCTGGTGGCCATCGGCTTCTGGGTCGGGACCTGGCTGGCGACGGTCAAGTGCCGCCGCGACGGGCTGAACCCCGAGCTGCCCGGCTCGCTGGTCGGCTACCTGATCATCGCGACCTTCGTCGGCGGGCACCTGTTCCACGCCTTCTTCTACGAGTGGGACCACTACCGCGACAACCTGGTCGAGCTGCTCTACTTCTGGGACGGCCTCAGCAGCACCGGCGGCCTGCTCTGCGCCATCGCGGTGTCGATCTGGTTCATCAAGATCAAGCACAAGTCCCCCGTGCTGCCCTACGCGGACGCGCTCGCCTGGGGCCTCATGACCGGCTGGATCTTCGGCCGCCTGGGCTGCTTCGTGGCCCACGACCACCCCGGCATGGTGACCGAGTTCGCCCTGGGTGTGGTCGGCATCTGCCCGGCCAGCGGCGAGAGCGTGGCCTGCCACGACCTGGGTCTCTACGAGGCGATCTGGGCCATGGTCTGCGCGATCATCTTCCACGCGCTGGACCGCAAGCCCCGGGCGCCGGGCTTCTTCGTCACGCTGATGTGCCTGTTCTACGGGCCCTACCGCTTCCTGAGCGACTTCCTGCGCCACC
>CALGIB010000228.1 GCA_937915955.1 uncultured Pseudomonadota bacterium | reverse complement strand
CCGGCCGCGCCGCCGTAGGGCAGCTCCAGCGGGAGTGGGGGCCGGCCCTGGCGCTCCCGCCAGGCGTTGACCAGCCCGGCCCAGCGCTCCAGGTCGCGGGTGTTGCGCTCGATGAAGAGCTCGTCGGCGCCCTTCTGGGGACCGTAGATCCTGGCCGAGTCCAGCAGCGGGGTCTCGACGTCGGCCCAGACCGCCAGGACCCTGTCGGGCAGGGGCGCGGGGCCGTGCAGGGCGGTGACGCGCTCGAGGTCCTGGGCGCCGGCGTGACCACGGACACCCTCCAGCGACAGGCCCAGCCCCTGGGCCAGGCCCAGCCCTCCGTCCATCGTGCCGCTGCCGCCGAGGCCGACGACCAGCAGCCCGTCGTGGCGGGCCAGTTGACGCAGCGCCTGGCCGAGCCCACGGCTGGAGGCGCTGCGCACGTCCCCGGCGAAGGCCCGCCCGATCACCCGAGCGGACTCCAGGAAGAAGCTGTCCTCGTCGAGCTGGAGCGCCAGGGCGCTGAGCTGCTCGTCGCCCTGGGGGGCCTCGACCTCGAGCTGGCGAACGCCCTGGGCGAGGTGGCGGAGCGCCAGGGTGGCGTCCTGGCCGCCATCGGTCATCGGCAGCAGGACCAGCTCGTCGACGAAGTCCCAGGCGGCCTTGGCGTCCGAGGTCAGCCGAGGGGCGGAGCGGAAGCCAGACCAGCTGTCTGGCGCATAGACGACCTTCACGGCGCGGCCTCGGAGCTCACAGCAGCGCGCGCTCGCGCAGCTCGGAGCCCCTCGGGATCCAGCGCGCCAGGCCCGGGCCCACCAGGACGGGTCGGGTCTGCAGCTCCGCTGGGCTGCGCGCGCCGGCCAGGAGGTGGGCCATGCGCAGCTCGGCGAGGATCTGGCGGATGGCCACCTCGAGTCCCTCGAGCCCGCCCTGGGAGCGGGCCTGGAGCAGCGGGCGAGCGACGCCGGCGCAGCGAGCGCCCAGCGCGATGGCCTTGGCCGCCATCAGCCCGTCCGAGACGCCGCCGGTGGCGCAGATCGCCAGATCCAGGCCGTCGAGCTGGACCACCGAGGCGGCCGTCGGGATGCCCCAGTCCCAGAAGGCCTCGCCCAGGCTGCGCTGCTCGCCGCGGGCCCTCAGGGTCTCGACGCCCACCCAGCTGGTGCCGCCGGCGCCCGAGGTGTCCACGATGCGCACGCCCACCTCGCGCACCCGCACGCCGACGCTGCGCGACAGGCCGCAGCCGGTCTCCTTGACGATGACGGGCCGGTCCAGCTCGCGGACGAGGCGCTCCAGGGTGCGGAGGCCGCCCCGGAAGTCCAGATCGCCGCCCGGCTGGATGACCTCCATGGCGGGGTTCAGGTGCACCACCAGCGCGTCACCGCCGCAGCGATCCAGCATCCTCGCGAGCTCGCTGGTGCTGGCGTCCTGGGCCTGGACGATGCCGATGTTGCCCAGCACCAGCGCCGTCGGGGCCACGTCCCGCACCTCGTAGCCCTGGGTGATGCCCTCCTGGAGCAGGGGGCGCTGGCTGCCGAAGCCGAAGCCGATGCCGTAGACCTCGGCCATGGCGGCCAGGTCCCGGTTGATGCCCTCGGCCTGGGCGGTCCCGCCCGTCATGGCCGCGATGACCAGGGGCGCGCGCAGGGTCTTGCCGGCGTACTCGGTGGAGAGATCCACCTCGTCGAGCGCGATCTCGGGCAGCGCGTCGTGCACGAGCTCGACCTGGTCCAGCAGGTTGGTCTTGCCTCGGAAGGCGACCTTGTCCGTCTCGCAGAGCGCGATGTGCTCGGCCTTTCGCGTGGAGATGCGGCCCTCAGCCATGCTGCGCGTCCATCGGTTCAGTCACCGTCGTGTTCGCGGACCTCGACCCCGTCCACGATCTGGACGGGCACGGGCGTGAGGCCCTCTAACGCGCAGGCCTGCTCGAAGTTGCGGCGCGCCTCGGGGTCCGGGATCAGGGCGACGGCCACGTCTCCGCCGCCCGCCCCGGAGGCCTTGGCGGCACCCCCGTGTTCCCGTGCCAGGCTGACGATGCGCGCCAGCCCAGGGGTAGCGTAGGCCACCCCCGCCAGCGTGCCCATCACGCAGAGCAGCCTCCATGCCTGGTCCAGGGCGTCCACCGGATCGGCCTCGAAGTGGCTGACCAGCTCGCGTGAGCGGCGGATGAAGCCCTCCCGGTCGTCCCAGCCGCGGTAGCGCTGTACCCTGGGGCCGGTGAACGAGGAGTGCCCCGACCAGACCGCGACCAGGGGCGGCGCCATCAGCGGCTCGCTGCACGCCTCGCCCTCGTAGCGGCGCAGGCCTCCGCGGGCCGAGGCGCGCACGTCCATGCCGCTGCCCGAGCCCTGCACGGCCTTGTGGCTGCGCAGCGCGGTGCGCTCGAGGGC
>CALGIB010000227.1 GCA_937915955.1 uncultured Pseudomonadota bacterium | reverse complement strand
ACAGGCTGG
This sequence comes from uncultured Pseudomonadota bacterium, assembly GCA_937915955.1. Classification (GTDB taxonomy): domain Bacteria; phylum Myxococcota_A; class UBA796; order UBA796; family CAJQPC01; genus JAAESX01. The sequence continues at coordinate 4,684 of CALGIB010000227.1, read as the reverse complement.
TCGTGGCGCAGGTGGCCCCCGCGCTGACGGCGAAGGGCTGGAGCATGCGCTGCTCTCCGGCCTCGAGCTGTCCCGCCCGCAGTCCGTCAGCGTAGCTCTTGCCCTGGGCGAGCACCGGCCGCTCCAGCTCCGGGGCCTCGCCGTCGGCGCCGACCCCAGGCGGCTCGGCCGGCAGGCCCAGCGCGTCGTCGATCTCGGCGGGGCCCTGCATCTTCTCGCCCACCCGCTCGACCACGCCGCCGGCCTTCTCCACGGCCCTGTCGGCCTCCTCATCGAGCTCTCCCGCGACCTCGCCCGCAGCCTCGCGCGTCTTCTTGGCCGCCTCGCCCACGACCTTCTTGGCGGTGGGCGGGTTCAGCCGCTCGCAGCTGTCCACGTCGGCCTTGGCGATTGTGAACTCGCGGCCGTCGCGCTCGCGCCGGATGACGACCTCGTCCCCGTCGGCGGACAGCAGGGTGCCATCGATCTGCTTGCCGGCCGGGTTGATCAGCCGGACCTCGTGTCCGACGAAGCCGGGCCAGTCCGCGGCCTCGACCGCCGCCAGCGCGGATCCGCCCCACAGGCAGGCCAACAGCATGAGCGATCGCATCGTCCCTCCGAACAAGACCCGGCTATGATAGTCGGCCATCGACCTGCAACGAACGCAGCGGCCGGCACTAACCGATCGCCTCGTACCTCGTACCGGAGCCGGCATGAACACTCGCCTTCAGCGCCTCGTCGCGTCCACCAAGGGCCGCTCGGTCCGGATCGGCATCGTCTCGATGTACGACGTCGAGAACAACGCCGTCCGGATCATCGCCGCCCACCTCCGCAAGTCCGGCCACCACGTCACCGAGATCTACTTCAAGGACTGGGTGTCCAACCACCTGTTCCCGGCCACCGATCTCGAGCTGCAGAACCTGGTGGACACGGTCCGCGACGAGCGCCTTGATCTGGTCTGTGTCTCGATCCGCGCCTCGGCGTACTACATGTCGGCCAAGTTCCTGACCGAGCACCTGCACCAGGAGCTCGACGTCGCCACGCTCTGGGGCGGCATGCACCCCACGCTCTGCCCGGCCGAGTGCAGCGAGACCGCGGACATGGTGCTCAAGGGCGAGGGCGAGCTGGCCCTGACGGAGCTGGCCAACCACCTGCAGGCGGGCGAGGACATCCAGGGCACGCTGAACGTCGACTTCAGCATGGCCGACGGGACGGTCAAGACCAACGCCCTGCGCCCCCTGGTCAAGGACCTCGATGCGCTGGAGTACCGGGACTACACCAGCCATCAGGACAAGGTCCTGATCTTCGGCAAGGAGCTTGTCCGCGGCGACCCCATGCACGGCGACCCCGTCTTCCAGATGATGGGCAGCCGGGGCTGCATCTACAAGTGCAGCTACTGCTACAACTCGACCTACAAGAAGGACATCTACCCGGGCCAGAAGTGGTTCCGGGTGCGCTCGCCGCGCTCGATGATCGACGAGATCCAGCAGGCTCGGAAGCACTGGGACTTCAAGCGCATCCGCTTCGACGACGAGGTCTTCAACTTCCAGAAGGGCTGGCTCGAGGAGTTCTGCGAGCTCTACCCCCGCGAGGTCGGCCTGCCCTTCGAGATCTTCATCGAGCCCAAGCTGGTCAGCGAGGAGCGCATGACCATGCTGCGGGACGCCGGCCTGGTCAGCGTCTACATGGGCATCCAGTCCAGCGAGCGGGTCACCGGTCACCTCTACGACCGCCGCGTGAAGAACAAGACGGTCGAGGAGATCGCGCAGCTCTACCACCGGCTCGGAATCAAGGGGCACTTCCAGCTCATCTTCGACGACCCGGTCAGCACCAGCGGCGACAAGGAGTCGCTGTTCAAGATGGTCGAGAGCTTCCCCGCTCCCTACGACCTGTACCTCTTCTCGATGACGGTCTTCCCCGGCTCGGAGCTGGTCAACAAGCTGCTCGACAACAAGATCATCAGCAAGTACGACGTCGAGGGCACCAACACGCGGGTCTTCTACCAGCACCGGGTCAACCTGAAGTACCCCCGACCGGTCGAGGACACCTTCTGGATCTCGCTGATCCAGATGCAGTCCAAGCCCTTCGTGCCCAAGCCCCTGCTGCGCACGCTCTCCAAGAGCGAGTTCCTGAAGAAGCACCCGTGGCCGCTGATCCAGATGGCTCACGCCAGCAACTTCGTGAAGATGGGCCAGACCACGCTCCGGATGGCGGCCGACGGCGAGCTGACCAAGACGCTCTGGCGTCGCTGGGCCAACGTCGACACCATCATCACGACCTGAACAAGGCGGGGGTCAGTCCCCGGCCGTCGCCTTGGCCGCCTTGACCACCTGAGGCAGCTTGCCCTGCAGGTCCAGCCGCAGGCAGGCCCGCCGCACGAGCAGCTCTCCTGCGGCGAAGTCGGAGGCGCCGGGCACGTTCAGGCCGGCGCCCTCCTGCTGAGCCAGGAGCTCGGCCACCACCAGGCCGGCGATCAGCGCGCCGCGCTCGCCCACGAAGGCCAGGTCCGGTTGGTGATGGTCGGCGACCACGTCGACCAGCTCGGGGGGCAGCTCCCAGGCCTCGGCGACCAGGCGCGTAGCGCCCTCGTGCACCTCGAGGAGGGCTGGCCAGGCCAGCTCCAGGTCGGGTCGAGCGCCCGCGTGCTGATCGGCCAGCGCGATCAGGGCCGCGATCAGGCCGAGGTCGTGCATCAGGCCGCAGAGGTAGGCGTACGGCGCGTCCTGGTCGGCGAGCCGGGCGACGGCGCTGGCGTAGGTGGCGACCGCCTCGGAGTGGCGGATCACGGCGTCGACCTCGCCCTCCCAGCCGGGCGCTCGGAAGACGCGGCTCTTCATCGAGATGCGCAGGACCTGGTTGCAGACCTCGGGGATGCCCAGGCGCATGAGCGCCGCGCGCACGCTGCGGATCGGGGCGCGAGCGCCGAAGCGGGGGCGGTTGCAGCACTTGAGGATCTGACCCGTCAGCGTGGGGTCCTGGACCAGGATCTGCTCGAGCTGGTGAAGGGGCACCTTGGGCTGGCGGGAGAGCTTCATCAGCTCCAGCGCGATGCGGGGCAGGACGGGGGGCTCGTAGCCCCGGCTGGCGAAGGTCTGGCGGAGCCGCTCGGCGATCTCCTCCCGGGTGGTGAGGACCACGGGCTCGTCGACGACAGGCTCGTCGACCTCACACTCGGCGGCCTCGGGGAGCCGCCATCCGCTGTAGCTGGACATGCGATCTCCTCAGGCTGAGTGCATTCGCCAGCTCACCAGGCCGGCTCGGTCGTGTTCGAGGGGGCGCCGGCTCAGCTCGACGGCGTCGCGGGCCGAGCGCACGAAGGCCGGGCCGTCGGCGGGGTCCGTCTGCTGACTCAGGGTGGTGACGTAGAGCCGGAGCCGGGGTGCCATCTCGGGTGCCTGCCGTCGAGCGCGCCAGCGGACACGCTCGGCCACGGTGATGCCCCCCTTGAGGTCGACCTCGGGGAGCAGCAGCAGGAGGGTGCCCTCGGGGAGCCGTCCGCGACCGTCATAGTCCCGGGACTGCTGAAACAGCAGGGTGGTGGCGGCCTCCAGGTCCTCGGCGGTGGCGGCCTCGACCCGCGCGGCGATCAGGGCCAGCGGGCGCTGGTTCCGCGAGGCCCGCTCGACCTCGCGGCGCACCTGCCGCTCGTCCAGGCTCCCGCCGGGCAGGTCGATGTGCTCGAAGTCCATGCTGTCTCCTGGCCCGATCTCGAGGGCCTCAGCCCCGTAGTCGGATCCCGGGGCGCGCAGGGTGAGCCGCAGCAGGGCTGCTGTTAGACTCTCGCTCCACGCGCGAAGGGTCGGTCTGATGCAGCCAGCGGAGCTCGGCCCCTTCCGCCTGGAGCAGAAGGTCGGCACCGGCGCTAACGGGGACGTGTGGTTCGCGCGCCACACCCACAGCGGGCTGCCCGCCGCCGTGAAGGTGCTCAAGCCCGAGCTGTCCATGAACGAGCGGGCGCTCCAGGGCTTCAAGAACGAGGTCCGAGCGGTCGCGGCGCTGGACCACCCGAACATCATCACGGTCTACGACCACGGCGTGGTCCCGCTGGACCTCGAGGTCGACACCGACGGCGCCATCGCCTCGGGCGGGCCCTACCTGGTCATGGAGTGGGCCAGCGCCGGCACCCTGGACGAGATCGCCCGGCCCAGCACCTGGCAGGAGCTGCGGCGCATCCTCGAGACGCTGCTGCGAGCGCTGGCGCACGCCCACGCCCGCGGCGTCATCCACCGCGACCTGAAGCCGGCCAACATCCTGTTCTGTGGGGAGCGTGACCTGCGCCCCGGCCTGAAGCTGGCGGACTTCGGCCTGGCCGTCCACCGGGACCCCGAGCAGGACGTGCGCCGCCTGCTGGGTACGCCCCACTACATGGCCCCCGAGCAGTGGCGCAGCGCGGTCCGCGAGCAGGGGCCCTGGACCGACCTGTACGCCCTGGGGTGCCTGGTCTTTCGCGTGATCACGGGCCGGGGGCCCTTCCACGCGAGCAACATCAAGGACATGAAGAAGGCCCACCTGAGCCTGCCCGTGCCTCGGCTGAACCCCACCTACCTGGTGCCGCGAGGCCTGCAGGGCTGGGTCGAGCGCCTGATGGCCAAGGCCCCCGCGGACCGCTTCCAGTGCGGGGCGGACGCCCTGGAGCTGCTGCTCCAGCTGGACGGCAGCCTGGCCGTGCCGCCGCCGCGGCGGGCTCGCGACGCGCGCGGACGCA
>CALGIB010000226.1 GCA_937915955.1 uncultured Pseudomonadota bacterium | reverse complement strand
CCTGCCCGAGGACGCTGCGGTCCACGCGCTGGACTTCACGGCAGGTGACCGCCTGATCGAGGGCCGCGTCGTGACCCGCGCCGAGGCCGAGCAGCGCTACCAGCAGGCACGGGCCGAGGGCCGAAAGGCCGCGGTGCTGGACCAGCAGCGCCCCAACCTGTTCACCCAGCGACTCAGCACGATCTGCCCCGACGAGGACGTGGCCGTGACCCTGCAGTACGTGGACCCGGTGGAGCTGGAGGACGGGCTCTACCGCCTGCACGTGCCCCTGACCGTCGGCCCCCGGTACGGCGCCGAGAGCAGCGGCGACGAGCGAGCCATCTCCACCGTCTACAGCAGCGAGCCGGGCCGGGGGCTGGACCTGAGCGTGGTCATCGACGAGGGCATCCCGCTGTCCCAGCTGCACTCCACCACTCACGGCATCCTCGCCGCCGACCACCCCTGGGGCGCGGAGGCGGAGCTGGACGGCTCCCCTGCCCCGGACCGGGACTTCGCGCTGAGCTGGAGCCTGGCCGGGGACCAGCCTCGCGCGGGCCTGGTGGCCCACCGCCCGGACCCGGACGAGGCCGGGTGGCTGAGCCTGACGCTGGAGCCGCAGATCCTCGAGGACTACGAGAACCGCCAGCCGCGCGAGCTGCTGTTCGTGCTGGATACCTCCGGCTCGATGCGGGGCGTCCCGACAGAGACCTCGGTGGCGGCCGTGCGCGAGGCCCTGGCCCGCATGGCCCCCCACGACCGCTTCAACCTGGTGCGCTTCGCGGCCGGCTCCAGCAGCCTGTTCGACGAGCCGCAGCCTGCGACCGAGGCCAGCATCCAGCTCGCCGAGCGCTGGCTGAGCGGCCTGACGTCGGCCGGGGGCACGCAGATGTCCGCGGGCATCGAGCGCAGCCTGGAGATGCCCGGCGACCCCGACGCGATGCGCCTGATCCTGATGCTGACCGACGGCTACATCGGCAACGAGCGGCAGATCTTCACCCTGGTCGAGCGGCTGCGTGGGGACGCGCGCATGTTCTCGTTGGGCGTGGGCAGCAGCGTGAACCGCCACCTGCTCGAGGGCCTGGCCCGCGCCGGTCGCGGCGACGTCGCCTACATGATCGACGGCAGCGTCCGCTCGACCGTCGAGTCCTGGTACGAGCGCATCGCCCATCCCTCGCTGGCCGACATCGAGCTGGACTGGGGCGATCTGAGGGTGACGATGGCGCAGGACGGCCCCCTCCCGGATCTGTTCGTCGGACAGCCGCTGCGCTTGATGGCCCGCTACGAGGGCGCCGGCGAGCAGATCATCACCGTGCGCGCCCGGGTCGGCGGCGAGCCGGTGGTCCTGCGGGTGCCCATCACCCTGCCGGAGCTCGAGCCCCGCCACGAGGCGCTGCCGATGGCCTTCGCCCGCGCAGCGATCGAAGATCTGGAGTGGCAGGGCGGCCAGGGGGCCGAGATCACCCGCGTCGCGCTCGAGGCCGGGCTGGTCAGCGCCTACACCAGCCTCATCGCCGAGGACCAGCAGGTCGCCGGCTGCGAGCCCGCCGAGTCCACCATCCAGGTGCCCAGCGCGGCGCCCGCGGGCGTGGACCTGTACGCGGCCGGGGGCGGGCCGGCCACCACCACCACCGGCATCGACTTCGCCAACTTGATGGTCGCCAGGGAGCTCGCCCAGCCGCAGGGCGCGCTGCTGATGGACCGCCAGAGCAGCCACTTCAGCCCCCTGATCGAGACCTGGACCTCGGAGGACGCCATCGACGACAGCCGCCGGTTCGCGACGCCGGGCTCCAGCGGACAAGCCTACGTCGTCTTCGACGAGGAGCCCGTGGTCGGCCGACTCAGCGAGCCCGACGTCGAGATCGTCCGGGGCCGCGTCCACATCCAGCCCCCCTCCTCGACGCTGACCGCCCCCGAGCACCTCGGCGTCGCCGCGCTCATGGAGGACACCGAGCCCGGCGAGGTCGCCCGCGTACTGCGTCGCTACAGGGGCCAGGTCACGTCCTGCTACGAGGACGCCCTGAGCGAGGGGCAGGACCTGAAGGGGCGCATGCTGCTCAAGCTGACCGTCGAGGGCGGCGAGGTCGTGCAGGCCGACGTCCTGCTCGACGAGGTCGGACAGGGCGTGGCCGAGTGCGTGCAGCGCAAGGCCCGACGCTGGAGCTTCGACAGCGCCATCGAGGGCGAGCTGACCCTGCCCTTCGTCTTCATGCCCGGCTGAGCACCCTCAGCGCAGGACGGCCCGCAGCCCGTCGAGCTCCTCGGCGTGACGGATCAGGGCCCCGCTGAGCGCCTCGGTCTGCGCCTGCACGCGGGCCTTGTCCCGGCCCGCCATGGCCTGCCGCAGCAAGCCGAAGCGGTACTCGACCTCGAGGCTGGCCCGCGCGCCGACCAGCTCGCGCACCAGAGGCTCGAGCTCGGGCTCGAAGCTGCCCTCGTAGACCGCCTCGACCAGCTCGCTGGCCTGGCCGTGCTCGCCGGCCTCGTAGAGCAGCAGCGCCTCCTCGAGGCCCGCCTCGCAGGTCATCGCGCGCGCCTCCCACATCCCGTCCAGGTAGGGCTGAGCGCCGAAGGAGACCAGGGACGAGGCCTGGAGCGAGCAGGCGAGGAGGGACAGCAGGACCAGCATGTTCTGAAGGTAACAACTGAGGGTCTGACTTGACGAGTCAAGACTTTTTTATTACTACGAATGAAATCTGCGGATCGCCTACGGAGGCCGCTCGAGCCATCACGCGTGCGGAGCCGCCGGCGACGTCTCCGATCCCGAGGGCGGCGCGTTGGCGTGAAACGAGGCCGCGCTGACGGCCGCGTGACCTTCGGTGGCCGAGGGCGCGAAGACCACCGTGTTGCCGTGCTCCGCCACCTGCAGGAGCGTCTGCAGGTAGCGCATCTGGAAGCCGTTCTTGGACTGGTCCAACAGGCGGGCGGCCTCGGCCAGCTGCGCGGCGGCCTCCTTCTCCCCCAGCGCCCGGATGACCATGGCGCGGCGCTCGCGCTCGGCGGCGGCCTCCTTGGCCATGGCGGCCTTCAGCCCATCGGGGATCTCCAGGTCCTTGATCTCGACCCGGCTGACCTTCACGCCCCAGGCGTCCGTGGCCTCGTCGATGATGGTCTGCAGCGCGGCGGAGATGTCGGTGCGGTCGCTGAGCACCTGGTCCAGCGTGCTGCCGCCGATCACCGAGCGCAGGGTCGTCTGCGCGACCTCGATGGTCGCCTTGCGGTAGTCCAGCACCTCGATGATGGCCTTGTCCGGGTGCTCGACCCGGAAGTACACGACCGCGTTGACCTTGATGGGCACGTTGTCGCGGCTGATGCACTCCTGGGGCGGCACGTCGATGACGACCACGCGGCGGTCCACGTGCACGAAGGTCTCGATGAAGGGCCAGCGGTAGACCACGCCGGGCCCTCGGTAGCCGACGACGCGGCCCAGGCGGAAGACCGCCACCCGCTGGTACTCAGGGACGATCGCGATCCAGGGGAACAGGAACATGGGCTTGCCTCCACACCCGGTACGGGCGGCGAGGCAAGGCTACCCCTGCCGAGCGGCGCGGCTCAGTACTCGACGGTGACCCGGGCGTAGACGCCAGCACCCCAGGACGTGTTGATCGACAGCCCCTCGCAGCTGCCCCCGTCGTCGATGGAGAAGGTGTTGCTGCCGCCGACGCTGTAGCCGCTGATGTCCGTGAGGACCCAGGTGTTCACGGACTCGCTCGGGTTGCAGTTGCAGTTGCCTCCCGAGAGCGTGAAGCTGCCAGCCACCACGCCGTTGAGCTCGGGCGACTTGCTGGTGGAGCTGCTGCACATGATGCCGTGGTAGAGCTCGACGGTCACCGACGCGGGGGCCACCGAGGCCGAGTCGGTCCAGGTGAACCCCCAGTCCCCCGAGCAGCCGTTGTAGACGGCGTCATAGCTGGTGCTGCTGCAGGTGGAGCCCTGGTTGTCCAGGTCGGCCAGCACGATGTCGTAGACGACCTCGGTCGGCGCGATGGTCACCGCCGAGCTGCTGGCCTGGGAGCTGTAGTCCGTGCCGTCGTAGGACTGCACGAAGCACTGCCACTCCTCCCCGGAGGCCAGCTCGGTGCTGGGGACCGTGTCTCCGGCCCAGGTGGTAGCGCTCACCGAGCCGCTGTGGGTGGAGCCGTCCACCGTCCAGACGAAGTCATAGGTCAGGCTGTCGTCATCCCCATCGTCGCCGGCGGCGCTGAAGGAGCAGACCAGGTCGTCGTCGGTCGTGGGGCTGGTGGGGGCGATGCTCAGGCCACTCGGCGCGCTGGGGGCCGAGTTCGAGATGGTCACGGTGCTGCTGACCGCGGCGGCTCCATCCCTGGTGGCGTCGCTGGGGGTGACGGTGCAG
>CALGIB010000225.1 GCA_937915955.1 uncultured Pseudomonadota bacterium | reverse complement strand
CCAGCGTTGGTTCTTCCGGATGCTGGATGATCAGCGCGCCGAAGGTCGTGGCGTCCGACCAGACGTCATAGCTGTCCCAGCTCCGGTCGTGGCTGCCGGTCACCGAGGCCTCGTTCACGACCGCGCCCACCAGGGTCCAGCCGCCCGAGTCCCGGGTCATGTCGCAGGCGGTCTCGTAGGTGCTGCCTGCGCTGGTCTCGAGCACGTAGTCACCGTCCACCGCCGAGGGCTGGTCGACCAGGATGGCCGCGCAGCTCTCAGCCGGGCAGCTGGTCCCGCTGCCCAGCAGGCCCTCGTCGGTGTCCCCGTCGCAGTCGTCGTCGGTGGCGTTGCAGGCCTCGGTCGCGCCGGGGTTCACGCTCGCCTCGGCGTCGTCGCAGTCCGTGGCGTCGCTGACGTAGCCGCTGGGCTGATCGCAGGCGTTGGTCGTCGCGCTGGCGTCGCCGTAGCTGTCGCTGTCGCTGTCGGCGTACCAGGTCGCCTCGTCGATGGCGCCGGCCTCGTCGACGTCGCCGTCGCAGTCGTCGTCGTCGCCGTCGCAGACCTCGTCGGCCCCGGGGAACTCGCCGCCGTCGGTGTCGTCGCAGTCCGTGTCGTCCTCGATCATCGAGGGCGGCTGATCGCAGCTCACCGTCCAGCTGCCCGCGTCGCCGTAGCCGTCGTGGTCGGCGTCGCTGTACCAGGTAGGCGCGTCGACGGCGGACTCCTCGTCGACCTCGCCGTCGCAGTCGTCGTCGTCGCCGTCACAGACCTCGTCCGCGCCGGGGTGCTCGCTGGCGTCCGTGTCGTCGCAGTCGCTGCTGTCGCCGACGTAGCCGGCCGGGTGCTCGCAGCTGGTGGTGCCCTCGCCCGGGGCGCCGTAGCCGTCCAGGTCCTCGTCCAGGTACAAGGTCGAGGCGTCCAGCGCGTCGGGCTCGTCGACCTCGCCGTCGCAGTCGTTGTCGACGTCGTCGCAGTACTCGTCCGCGCCGGGATGGATCGCGGCCAGGGTGTCGTCGCAGTCGTCCGCGCTCGCCACCGCCCCGCTCGGCTGCTCGCAGGCCGAGATGGCCTCGCCCGCGCCGAAGCCGTCCCCGTCGGCGTCCCCGTACCAGCTGAGCTCCTCGCAGAGCCCGCCGGAGTCGTAGGTCACGTCCTTGTTGCGGCAGGCCAGCGTGATGAGCAGGTAGAGCATGTCCGCCTCGGTGGAAGGGGCTACGGTACCCCGCCCTGAAGGAGGCCGACGTGGCTGTTCGCGCGACCTGGTTCTGCATCGACATCGAGTGTTCGGGCCCGGTCCCCTCGCTCTACGACATGATCAGCCTCGGAGCCCAGGTGGTGGTCGATCACGAGGACGAGTCGCTGACCCTCGGCGAGACGTTCTACGTGGAGATCGTGCCGCAGGCGCCCCACGTGGACGAGGGCGCGATGAAGGTCAACGGGCTGGACCTGGACGCCCTGCGGGCCAACGGCAGCCCGCGGCGTCAGGCCATGGAGCAGCTGACCGCCTGGGTCGAGGCGAACACGACGCCCGGCAGCGAGGCGGTCTTCGTCGGCCACAACGCGCCCTTCGACTGGTCCTTTGTGGCCTGGGTCTACAAGGCCGAGGGCATGGTCAACCCCTTCGGCTACAAGGCGCTGGACACCAAGGCGCTGTCCGCGGGCGTGCTGGACCTGCACTGGCTGGACAGCAACAAGGAGATCCTGGCGGCCCGCCTGGACCTGCCCGACGAGGACATGGGGAAGAAGCACCGCGCCGACTACGACGCGGCCTACCAGGCGCTGATCCTGAAGAAGCTGCTCGAGGTCCAGCGCGCATGAGCGCTGGGGACGCGCACTTCCTGCACGAGAAGGCGCCCCTCGAGGCGGTGCTCTGCGCCCCGCTGGAGCGACCCCGCGCGCTGACCTGGGTGGGGCGGAAGAACAAGCTCATCGTCGCCACGGACGAGGGCCTCCTGCTCGAGGTGGACCCCATCTTCGGCACCCGCGAGCTGAAGGGCCTGGTCCCCGACGCGGCGGCCCTGAGCAGCTCGATCTCGGGCAACCGCATCGTCGCCGTGCAGCGAGGCCGGGGCGTGGGCCTGTACAAGCCCAGCGGCGAGCAGCGCGCCTTCGTGAAGCTGCCGCTGCTCTCGGACATCTCGGTGGCCTGGTTCACGCGCAGCGGCGGAAAGGCCGGCGTGGCGGTCGTCGGCGAGACGCTCGACGGCCGACGCGGCCTGGTCCTGGACGCGGACTTCGCCAGCCACAAGGTGGTCAAGCTGCCGCCACAGACGGTGCTCGGGCCAGGTCAGCAGGGTCGCCTGGTGGCCGCCCGCTGCAACACCGACGGCCTCACCGTGGCGCCCTTCGGCAGGAGCCTGCGTCGAGGCGAGCCCACCCACCACCGCCTGCGCTTCGCCAGCGGGGTCCTGATCGGCATCGCGGACGGCGGGGTCACGGTGTGGCGGTCGCGCTCCCGGGTGACCACGGTCCGGGGCTACGAGACCACCGCCGCAGCGCTCAGCCACGACCGCAGCGTCATCGCGATGGGCACGCGCGAGGGCGACGTCGGCTTCTGCGCGCTGGACGAGGGCACGCTGAAGCGGGCCAAGCCACCCAAGGTCGGCGGGCACGAGGACCCGGTGAGGGAGCTGGTGTTCAGCCGCAGTGGGCGCTGGCTGGCCAGCGCGGGCGACGAGCTCTGGCTGTGGAAGTACTGAAGCGGGGTCGATCTTCGAGCCGCGCGCGCTTTCTCTTTCGGTGGCCGCGATCTGGTGGGTCCTACCGTGCGTCCCAAGGACGAAACAGGAGACACACCATGACGACCCGCAGCCTCTTCTTCGTGATCGGCGCGACCTCCATCCTGGGCCTGACGGCCTGTGGCGAGCTGCCCGAGTCCCAGGACCGCATGGGCAACTACGACGTCAGCTACGTCGACAACCTGCGCGTCTACATCAACGGCGAGCTCGTCGCCGAGGTGGTCTCCGGCGAGGACGCCGCGGTCGAGTGGGACGGCGAGACCTTCCAGATCTCCCAGCTCTGCGGCGACGAAGGCGTGGTCTGCCCCAGCGAGGCCTACTGGACCGAGGTCGCCGTCGACCAGCCCTGGGGCCTGGACTACGACCTGCTGAACTTCGTCAACCTGAGCGAGGACCGGGGCGAGGCCGGCCAGCGCATGGGCGGCACGCTGGACCCCGACGGTCACTTCACGATGCTGAGCGGCCTGGCCGTAGGCGGCGAGGGCGCCTGCGCGGCCCTCGGCATCGGCACGGTCGAGGGCGCCTTCGCCGAGGACAACAGCACCATCGACGCGGGCGTCGTGGCCTTCGAGTGGGGCGCCGGCTGCGCCATCGGCGAGGTCATCATCACCGGCTCCCTGCGCCTCGAGACCGACTACGAGGCCTCCCGCAGCGGCGACTACGACATCAGCTCGGTGACCCCCGAGGAGCCGATCGACGCCGAGGGCGCTGAGGTCGATCCCGACGAGCCGGACGAGGACTACGCCACCGAGGAGTCCGCCGAAGGATCGGCCGAGTAGACCTCACGCAGCGCACGGAGGGGGGCCCCAGGTGGCCCCTCTCTCTCGTCCTTGAGGTCGAGATCGCAGGAATCTCCTTGCCAGCTCCTTGGCATCTGGTTTATAGAACAAACGTTCGATAACCCTCGCGCCACCGAGGAGTCCCCGTGAACCTGCTCCGCTACACCCCTGTCCTGACCTTCCCCTTGATCGCTGGGGCCGCCTTCGGCTTGGGCGGGGTCTGGACCGGGCTGCTCCCCTTGGTCGCCTTCGGCCTGATTCCCCTGGCCGAGCTGCTCTTGCCCGCCGACCGGGCCAACCACGACGAGGGCACCGAGGCCGCGCTGCGTGAGTCCAGCTGGGCCTACGACGCGCTGATCTACGCCTTCGTGCCGCTGCAGTGGGGCCTGATGGCGCTGTTCCTCTGGCAGCTCTCGCGCAGCGCCTTCTCCGGCCTGGAGCTGGTCGGCGCCGTGTTCACCATGGGCATCCTCTGCGGCGGCTTCGGCATCAACGTCGGCCATGAGCTGGGCCACCGGCGCGGTCGGCTCGAGCAGTGGCTGGCCAAGGCCTCGCTGGCCAGCAGCCTGTACACCCACTTCTACATCGAGCACAACCGCGGCCACCACGCCAAGGTCAGCACGAGCGAGGACCCCGCCAGCGCGCCCCAGGGCCGCACGGTCTTCGGCCACTGGGCGCGCTCGGTCCCCGGCACCTGGCTCGAGGCCTGGCGGATCGAGGCCCGCCGGCTGGAGAAGAAGGGCCTGTCCTGGTGGCACCCCAGCAACGAGATGTGGCAGCTCCAGGGCGCTCAGCTGCTGATCCTCGTCCTGATCCTGGCCGCCTTGGGCCCCGTCGCGCTCGCCGGCTTCGTGGCGGCCTCGGTGGTGGGCTTCCTGCTGCTCGAGACCATCAACTACATCGAGCACTACGGCCTGCGTCGCCAACAGACCCAGCCCGGACGCTACGAGCGGGTCCGGCCCGAGCACAGCTGGAACAGCGACCACCCCATCGGCCGCACGCTGCTGTTCGAGCTGTCCCGTCACAGCGACCACCACGCCAACCCCGGCCGCCCCTACCAGGTGCTGCGCAGCTTCGAGCAGGCTCCCCAGTTCCCCACCGGCTACCCGGGCATGATCGTCCTGGCCCTGTGCCCGCCGCTGTTCTTCGCGGTCATGCACCCCCGGCTCGAGCAGTGGCGGGCGCAGTACACGAGCTGAAGGAGCCCCCATGCCGCGCATCGTCGACGTCGAGGCCGAGCGCGCCCACATCCTCGAGGCCAGCTTCCGCCTCTTCGCCGAGCAGGGCTACGGCAGCGTGCGCATGCGAGGGCTCGCCAAGGCCGTCGGGGTCAGCATCGGCAAGCTCTACCACTACTTCCCGGACAAGCGCGCGATCGCGCAGTCGCTCTTCGTGCACGTAGGCCGGCAGGACATCGAGGAGGCCGTGGGCCGCCTCTCGGGCAGCGAGGACCGGGCCGGCAAGCTGCGCCTGCTGGCGGACTTCCTCGAGGACCGAGGGGCTCGGCTGGCCTCGACGCTCATGGTGGCGCTGGACCATCGTCGCCTGGAGAGCGAGCCCGACACCACCCGCGACGCGCTGCGGCTCTATCGGGCCGCGCTGACCCAGCAGCTGGGGCTCGACGAGGCCGACGAGGACCTCCTGTTCAGCCTGCTCCTGGGCTCGCTGGTGCGCCAGGTCCTGGACCCCGAGGGCCTGGACGCCCAGGTCCATCGTGACTTCATGGAGTCGCTGGGCCGCTCCGGGGGATGAGCGCCGGCTCGACCCGCGGCGCCTGCAGCGAGGCGCGGGCCTCGGGCTTTGGGCTTGAGTAGAGCTGGGGCTGCAAGTAGGCCAGCGAGGTGAGGCAGGCGTCCTGCCACTCCGTCCACTGCTTGTGCCGGTCGGCCAGCCCGAGGCAGGTCTCGAAGCGGTCGATGGCCTTGTCCTCGAAGACGACCAGCTGCTCCGAGACGGCGTCCTGGGCCGAGGCGGAGAGCGCGAGAGCGAGCAGCATGGGACCTCCGGACATCCTGGACACTCAGGGCTCGATCAGGTTCCGCAGGGCCGGCTCGAGCTCGGGGTGCTGGAAGGTGAAGCCCTCCTCGAGCAGCCGGACCGGGGCCGCGCGCTGGCTGGACACCAGGGCCTCGTCGGCCAGCTCGCCGAAGGCCAGGCGCAGCGCCCACAGGGGTGCGGGCAGGAAGGCCGGCCGGCCCAGGACCCGGCCCAGCGTTCTCGCCAGCTCGATCTGTCGCGCGATCCCGGGGGCCGTCAGGTTGTAGGGGCCGCTGGCGGTCGAGGTGTCCAGGGCCCAGAGGAAGCCCCGCACGACGTCCCGCACGTGGACCCAGGGCATCCACTGCTGGCCCGAGCCCAGCGGCCCGCCCAGCCCGAAGCGGGCCGGCGTCAGCATCTCCGAGAGCGCCCCGGAGCTGGGATCCATCACGACGCCGATGCGGAGGCAGACCACCCGCACGCCCAGCTCCCGAGCGCGCAGCGCCTCGGCCTCCCAGTCGGCGACCAGCTGAGCCAGGAAGCCCTGGCCGACGCCGGCGTCCTCGTCCAGCTCTTCGTCCCCGCGGCTGCCGTAGATGCCCACCGCGCTGGCGCTGACGAGCACGCGGGGGCGCTCGACCCGCGAGGCCATCCAGTCCACCAGCGAGCGGGTGCCGAGGACCCTCGAGTCCCGCATCAGCCGCTTGCTGTCCTCGGTCCAGCGCTGGCCGGCGATGGGCTCGCCCGCCAGGTGGACGACGGCCTCGACGGGTTGATCGTCGGGGATGTGGACGCGCCCTTCCAGCGGCTCCCACCAGAGGCCGCCTCTGTCCCTTCGAGGCAGGGGGACGACGGGTCGGTCCGCCGCCATCGCCTGCCCGATGCCCCCGCCCGCGCCGGTGACGAGCAGGCTCACAGCCGCCCCGCGGACTGGGCCCACATCATGGCGAGCCAGGCCAGGCCGAACAGCGCCGAGACCGGCAGCGTCACGCGCAGGGCGTCCCGGGCCATCTGAGGGCGTCGGGTGCGCCAGCTCCACCA
Organism: uncultured Pseudomonadota bacterium; assembly: GCA_937915955.1. GTDB lineage: Bacteria > Myxococcota_A > UBA796 > UBA796 > CAJQPC01 > JAAESX01. Next base: position 6,136 of record CALGIB010000225.1, on the reverse strand, counting down.
CGCGGCGAAGCCGAACAGGGGGGTGAAGATCAGGTTCACGGCCAGGAACAGAGCCATGGCCTTGGGGCGCAAGCCCTGGTCCGGGCTGGGCGGCTCGACCCGATCCTCGAGGACGGGGTTCAGCGCCGCTCGGGCCCGCGCGAGCTGGTCGGGGGTCGGTCGCAGCGGCTGCCCGGCGACGATTCGGGCCGCCGCGGCCGTCAGCTCGTCCTCTTCGAGGTGGCTCGAGGACAGCAGCCAGGCGGTGTAGCGCTCCTCGCCCACGGGCCGGTGCCCGCAGGCCGGGCAGGAGCCCATCGGGCGCTCCTTGGAGCTGCCACAGCTGGGGCAGATCGCCAGCATCAGAGCAGGTGGCGCACGGGGAAGCGCAGGCTGGCGCTGGGGGCGGTGCCTCGCGCCTGCAGCCTGTGGTCGTCGCCCACGCCCAGCATCCAGAGCTGCTCCAGCGGCGAGCCCTGGTCCTCGGCCTGCCGAGCCAGCCAGGACCGCAGAGCCCGAGGCCGATCCGAGCCCACCCCGGGGCGATCGGCCACCAGGATCTCGGCGGGGTCCAGGAACACGGCGGCCGCCAGGGCCAGCTCGGCCTCGGCCCCGTTGCCCAGGGCCCGCAAGGGGACCAGGTCGTCACCCAGGGCCAGCCAGCGCTGGTCCCCAGCCTCGACCAGGCGCAGCGCGCCCAGGCTCAGCGGTGGCTTGAGGAGCGCGGCGCGGAGCGCGCTGAGCGCCCGCCGACGCTCCGGATCGCCGCTTCGATCTGCGGCCGCCAGGGACTCGAGGTCCAGCTCTCCGTCGGCGACCACGCCGCGCCCGGCCAGGCCCGTCAGGAAGGCGGGCAGCCAGCCGCCGTTGAGGTCCAGGTCCAGCTCGCCCAGGCGAGGGCGGTGGACGGTGAAGGCCGCCACGCTGTGATCCTGGGTGAAGACCCAGCCCAGGCCCAGGCTCAGTCGCGCCCCGCCGGAGAGCGCGTCCACCAGCTCCGGGTGCCGCACGGCCTGGTCCCGCAGCCGGCCGAACTGGGGCGGATCCAGCTCGAGCTCGAGGTCGATGCGCAGGGTGCGGTCGCCCTCGGGGTCCAGCAGCGGCGCGATCAGCTCGGGCCGCAGCAGGTGGATCTCGCCCGGCAGCCCCGAGCCCTCAAGCTCGACCGGGCAGCCCAGGGCCGCGAAGGCCTGGTGGCAGCCCTCCTGGGACCAGGCCCCCAGGGCCAGGCGCAGCGCGTCGAGCAGCGCCTGACGCGCCCGCGGCGGTCCCGAGATCCTCACCACACGGCCGAGCTGGTCCAGGCGCGTCGGCGCCAGGCCGGCCATGCCCTCGACGCCGATCCTGCGGATGAGCACGTCGCCTCCTTCAGCCCGGTCCCGGTTGATCCGATGAGCCCCTTGGAAGGTACCCCAGCCGAAGGAGGCGTACATGGCCACTCAGCAGCTCGCCTCGATGTGGCTTCGTCGGCCCGACGAGGTCCGTGCGCACCTCGAGTTCGCTTCGGACAAGGTCCAGGTGATGGTCCTGGGCGTCGGAGGCCGACAGGTCTTCGGCCGCTTCGATCTGGTCGCCGAGGGCGTTCGCTTCGGCGTGCACGAGAAGCTGGCCGGCCTGGTGGTGCCTCCGCGCCTCGGACAGCCGGTCGAGGCCCGCTACGAGTCCGCCTCGGACGGCTACCTGTTCCTCTCCGAGGTCCTGGAGATCCAGGACCCGTCGACATGGCTCCTGGCCGAGCCGGCCACCGTCGAGCGCCGCGACCGGCGCACCGGCAAGCGCGTCCAGCTCGTGGACTACGTGGGCTACGAGGTCGTCGTCGAGCACCCGGACGGCAGCAGCAGCAGGCACCCGCTGGTGGACCTCGCGGCCGGCGGCCTGGGGCTGCTCTTCGATCCCGAGCAGACCGGTCTCGGCGCGGGCGAGGTCTACCCCGCCGCGGTGCACTTGCCGGGCGTCGGGGCCATCGCGGTGGCGCTCGAGGTGCGGCACCTGCGGGATCTGCGACCCACCCGCGACTCGACGATGGCCGGCTGTCGCTTCCGGCGGATCGCCTACTCCGACCGCATGGCGCTGACCCGCTTCGTCTCCGGCTGGCACGGCTAGCCGGCGGTCCGGCAGCGCCTCGGGGTCCTGGCTATGCTCGGCCCATGCTGCTGCTCGTCGCCACCGCCCTCGCCGCCGATCCGATCGTCGGCGCCGACTTCACGCCCATCGGCCGCTTCGACCTGCTCTGGGCTCAGAGCGAGCAGCCGACGGGCACGTTCGTCGGTGAGCTCGACGGCCTCATCGCGCCACCCCTGTCGGCCTGGGCCGGCCTGCGAGGCGACCGCACCGCGTGGATCCTGGGTCTCTCGATGGCCCGCACCTCGACGACGACCTGGACGGCCGAGGACCGGCGCAAGCAAGTGGTCACCGGGATCCGCCCGGCGCTGGACGTCAGGCGCGACCTGACGCCGCGGGAGGTCGGCGAGCCCGTCGCCTGGGTCGGCCTCGGCGCCTGGGGTGTGATCCCCATCGTCCGGGACACCTCGACGGCCTACGGAGACGAGGAGACCGCGGACGCCAGGGAAGGCTCCCGCGAGATCATGGCGCGGGTAGGCGGCTTTGGCGGCCGAGCGGGCCTGGGCGCGGACTACCTGTTCACCGACGCGCTCTCCCTGGGGCTCCAGAGCCACCTCCAGGGCTGGCGGGGGCAGCGCTACACCGAGGATGCCCTGCTGATCTCGACCCTCGTCTCGGTGCAGGCCGCCGTGAGGGTGGAGCTCCAGTTCTGAGCGGCGCCCCGCCTGGCTCGGGGGGCTTGCGGAGGGTCTGATCCGGCGTTAGTCACGCGGCCCCGCGAGAGAGGGGATCGGCAAGCCCCTGCGGAGTTCTGATGACGCTGAGCCTCCTCCTTTTTGTACCCGACGCCTTCGCTGGTGGCGGGATGTCGCTGGTCCCAGACCTCACTCTGACCGTGCTTCAGATGCTGCCGTTCCTGGCCACCATGGTGGTGCTGAACGCGCTCGTCTTCAAGCCGATGGTCGCGTACCTGGAAGACCGGGACAAGGCGACCGTGGGCGCCAAGGCCGAGGCCGTCGATCTGACCCAGCAGGCCGAAGTGAAGCTGGCCACGTACGAGGGCCAGCTCGCCCTCGCCAAGGCCGAGATCCAGGCCACGCGCGCCAAGCTGCGGGCCACAGCCAAGGACGAGCGGGAGGCCTCGCTGGCCGCCGCTCGCGTCGACTGTGAAGCCCGGCTGTCCGCGGCGGTCGCCGAGATCCAGGCCGAGGGCGACGTCGCCCGCAGGGAGCTGGCGCAGAACACAGCCTCGCTCGCTGACGCCATCACCAGCGCGGTCCTCGGCCGCGACGCCACGGCCTAGGAGCCCCGATGCGCAAGTTCCTGGCTCTGAGCCCCCTCCTGCTGCTCTCCGGCCTCGCCTGGGCGAGCGGCGACAGCCATGGGCCGCCGATGACCGGCATCCTGGTCCACCTGGCCAACTTCACGATCCTCTTCACGGCCCTCTTCTTCCTGGTCCGCAAGCCGGTGGCCGAGGCCCTGCGCGCGCGCCAGGGCGACGTGAAGCAGGAGATCGACGACGCCAACGAGCAGCGCAAGGCCGCCCAGGATCGCTACGACGAGATGGACAAGCGCCTGAGCCGCTTCGAGGCCGAGGTCGCCGGGCTCAAGGCCCAGGCCGAGAGCGACGCCGAGTCCGACCGTCGGTACCTGCGCGAGCGCACCGCCGCCGACGTCGAGTCGCTCAAGGTCCTGACCGAGCAGACCATCCGGGACGAGGCCCGCAAGGCCCGCAAGGCCCTGCAGGCCGAGGCGGTCGACCTGGCCGTGAGCCTGGCCGAAGAGCGGCTGCGCACCCAGTTCAACGAGCAGGACCAGGACCGCCTCGCGGGCGAGTTCCTGGTCACCGTGAAGAGCCAGGAGGCCGCCGATGCCTGAAGCTGCTGTCGCGGAGCGCTACGCCAAGGCGCTCATCGATCTGGGAGACGAGGAGGGCCTCGTCGAGCGCTTCGGGGCTGACCTGGGCGTCTTCGCCGCGCTGAGCCAGCAGGACGGCGTGGATCTGGTCCAGACTCTGGGCCACCCCGCCTTCACGCTGGACGAGCGCAAGGCCGTGCTCGAGGCCGTGCTCGAGCGCCTCTCGCTGCACATCCACACCGCCAACTTCCTCCGCATCGTGCTGGAGAAGGGCCGCTTCCCGGCGCTGCCGCACATCGTCGAGGCCTACCTCAAGAGCGCGGACGCGCTGGCTGGACGCGTCCGCGCGACCATCACCACCGCGAACCCGCTCAGCGCCAGCCTCGAAGCCGAGGTCAAGGCCGCGTTGGAGTCCGCCACGGGCAAGACCATCCTGGTCGAGTCCAAGGTCGACCCGCTCATCATCGGTGGGGTCGTCGCCCAGGTCGAAGGGCGCGTCATCGACGCCTCGCTGCGCACCAGACTCCTCGACCTTCGCCAGTCCCTCCTCTCCTCGAATCCTGACCAGGCCTGAAGGCCTGAGCTTCCCCCGGAGCCACCATGGACATCCGCGCTGAAGAGATCAGCAAGATCCTCAAGGCCCAGATCAAGAACTACGACGCCCGCGTCTCGGTCGCCGAGACGGGCACGGTTCTCTCCGTCGGTGACGGCATCGCCCGCATCCACGGCCTCGAGAACTGCATGGCCGGCGAGCTGCTGACCTTCCCTGGTGGGCTGGTCGGCATGGCGCTGAACCTCGAAGAGGACAACGTCGGCGCGGCCGTCTTCGGTGACGACGTCGTCATCAAGGAAGGCTCCCTGGTCTCCCGCACGGGCACCATCGTCTCCGTCCCCACCGGCCCCGCGCTGATGGGTCGCGTGGTCGACGCTCTGGGTCGGCCCATCGACGGTGGGCCGCCCATCCCGCAGGAGAACATGCGCGCGATCGACGTCAAGGCGCCCGGCATCATCCCGCGCAAGTCGGTCCACGAGCCCATGCAGACCGGCCTGAAGGCCATCGACACCATGGTGCCGATCGGTCGCGGCCAGCGCGAGCTCATCATCGGTGACCGCCAGACGGGCAAGACCGCCGTCGCCCTGGACGCGATCATCAACCAGAAGGAGTTCAAGAACGACCCCAAGCGGAAGATGCACTGCATCTACGTCGCCATCGGTCAGAAGCAGAGCACGGTCGCCCAGGTCGTCGAGCGCCTCAAGCGCGAAGGCGCGATGGAGTACACCACCGTCGTCTCCGCCCCCGCCGCGGCCCCCGCGCCCCTGCAGTTCCTGGCCCCCTACACCGGCTGCACCATCGGCGAGTACTACCGCGACAACGGCATGCACGCGCTCGTCGTCTACGACGACCTGTCCAAGCAGGCCGTCGCCTACCGCCAGCTGTCGCTGCTGCTCCGCCGCCCCCCGGGTCGCGAGGCCTACCCCGGCGACGTGTTCTACCTCCACAGCCGCCTGCTCGAGCGCGCGGCCAAGATGTCGGACAAGGAAGGCGGCGGCAGCCTGACCGCCCTGCCCATCATCGAGACCCAGGGCGGCGACGTCTCGGCCTACATCCCGACCAACGTCATCTCCATCACCGACGGCCAGATCTACCTCGAGGCGGACCTGTTCAACCAGGGCGTGCGCCCGGCCATCAACGTCGGTCTGTCGGTGTCCCGCGTCGGCGGCAACGCGCAGATCAAGGCCATGAAGGAGGTCGCGGGCACGCTTCGTCTGGACCTGGCGGCCTACCGCGAGCTCGCCGCCTTCGCTCAGTTCGGCTCGGACCTGGACGCCATCACCCAGCGCAAGCTGACCCGTGGCGCCCGCCTGGTCGAGATCCTGAAGCAGGGCCAGTACGTGCCGATGTCCGTGGAGATGCAGATCATCCAGGTCGTCGCCGGCACCAGCGGCGCGGTCGACGGCGTCGGTGAGAAGGACGTCGTCCGGTTCATGCAGGACCTCGACGGTCACATTCGCGGCAGCCACGCCGATCTCATCGCTGAGATCGCCGAGCGCGGCACCTTCAAGAAGTCCGATCTCCGCGACCGCATCATCGCGGCCGTGAAGTCCTTCGCGTCCAGCTGGACCTGAGCCAAGGGAGCACGCCATGGCCGCTGGCCTGCGCGACATCAAGCGCCGAATCGGTTCGGTCAAGAACACCCGTCAGATCACCAAGGCCATGAAGATGGTCTCCGGTGCCAAG
>CALGIB010000224.1 GCA_937915955.1 uncultured Pseudomonadota bacterium | reverse complement strand
GCCAACGGCGGGCCATCAGCCCCAGCGCGGTGGCCAGCCCCAGGCCGGCAGCGAGCAGCACGAGCGCGCCGAGCAGGCCCTCGGGCAGCTCAGGCGAGGGCGCCGAGGCGGCCTCACCTTCGTCCCCGGCCAGCGCCGCGACGCTCTGCCCCAGCTGGCTCACGGTGCCGATCTGCTGGTGCAGGTCGTAGTCCAGCACGCTGGAGTACCAGCGCGACTCCAGGGCATCGAGGACCTGGCTCAGCAGGCTGCCGGTGTCCTCGGGCAGGGCTCCGGAGGGGGTGGCGTCGAAGCGCACCCAGCCCTGATGGGGCATGGAGGCCTCGACCCAGCTGTGGGCGTGGGTCTGACGCACGAGGATCTGCCCAGACAGCGGGTTGAAGTCGCCGCCGTAGAAGCCGTTGACCAGACGGGCGGGCACGCCCTGGGCCCGGAGCAGGACCGCCAGCGCGGTGGCGAAGTACTCGCAGTGCCCCTGGCGGCTGTCGAAGAGGAAGACCGAGAGCGCCTGGCCCGAGGTCGAGGCGGTGGGCAGCAGCGTGTAGGCGTAGTTGTCGTGCAGGTAGGTCTGCAGCGCAGCCGCCTTGCCCCAGGGCTCCTCCTGGTCGCCCGCCACGCGCTCGGCGAGCTCGAGGATGCGAGGGTCGAGATCCTCGGGGAGCTCGACCAGGCTGGGGTCCCGACGAGCACGACGCGGCACGCTGAGGGCCTGGTCCGGATCCGAGATCACGCTGTACTCGCGGCGACGCGCCTCCTCGGCCCAGCGCAGGCCGCGGGCGTCCCGCCAGACCCGCTGATCGGTGAACAGGGCCTCCACGCGGGTGAGCGCGAAGATGGGCGCGGCCTGCACGGGCTCGAGCTGGATCTGTTGCAGGAGGGTGCCCAGGGGCGGGACCTCCGGGACCTGGGCGGGATCAGCCGGCGAGACCCGGGTCACGGCGCCGGCTCGAGCGGTCCAGCGCGAGCCGTCGAAGCCGCTCAGCGCCACCCCCCGCACATAGAAGGGCCCACGCTGGACCACGCCGTCGTGGTCGGTCACGCGCATGCGGAGGACCAGCTGCTGGTTGTCCTTGATGGCGCCGATCTCGCCCAGCTCGACGCCCTCGTCAAAGCCCGCGAGGTCCTGGCGCTCACCCATCTCGGCCAGCACCTCGGCGTTCAGCCGCGGGATCCCCAGGAAGAAGCCCGCCGTCACCAGCAGCCCACCCGGACCGAGGGCGAGCAGCGCCAGGAGGCGGCCCCGTGTGCTGAAGGGCTCGCTGCGCACCGCCCGCAGCCGCTCCAGCTCGGCGAGGTGGAGGACCAGCAGGGTCGTCGGCAGCCCCAGGACCAGGCCGAGCATGACCAGGCCCATCCAGGGCGAGCGCGTGGTCGTGGACGCGAGCAGCACCATCAGCATCGCGAAGAGCAGGCTCAGGCGGTCGTCCGCCAGGCCTTGTCCGGTGCGCGCGCGGTGCACCTGCAAGTAGGCCAGCAGGACCATGCCGGCGGCCGACCAGGGCAGGCCCGTCAGCGGGGGGACGAGCACGCAGCTCACCGACACGAGCACGCTGGCCACCCGCCAGAAGGTGCGCTTCGGCGGGTGCTCGCCCAGGGCCCAGGCCCCCGCGCACAAGGACAGCCCCAACAAGCCCACCTGCAGGCCCAGGCCGCCAGCCAGCGCGAGGCTCAGGAGCCCGATGCTGATCGCGGAGCGCAGCAGGACCGAGCGCAGGGCCTCGATGCGCAGGCGCTCGGCGACCCGGTTCATGATCCGTCCACCCGATGCAGCGCCAGGGCGGTCAGCAGGCGGCGACGGTGCGCGCTGCCCTGGGCGGGCTCGATGCGGCGTCCCGGCAGCTCGAGGCCCACGATGTGGCCCCAGGCCAGGTGCCGAACGACCTGGCCACAGGCGATGTCGAGCTCCTGCTCCAGGCGACCCTCGCGCCCGAGCACGCGGACCAGGACCTGCTGCTGGCGGTCCTCGGCGCGCAGGACCACCACCGGGCGCGAGGTGCGAGCCGAGTTCGGCCAGTGGATGCTCCGAACGGGGTCGCCCGGGCTGTAGGGGCGCAGGCCCTGGAAGTCCCCCGTGCCCCCTCCCCTGCGCGCGGCGGGGTCCTCGTCCGTGCCCGAGCCGCTGTGTCCCCGGGCCAGCGGCCCCTGACGCCGCCGCGGGAACACGAGCACCTCGGCGGGCAGCTCCAGATCACGCCAGCGGCGGAACAGACCGAAGGGGAAGTCCGAGGCCAGGCGAACCCGCCCCAGCCGCTGCGGGCCGCGCTCGCCGAAGGTCCAGGTGGCCCCGCCGTCGACCCGATCCTGAGCCGACACCAGGCCGAAGAGCGCCTGCGCCTCGCCCTGCTCGAGCTCCTCGACCAGGACCCCGTGGGCGGCGAAGTGCCGTCGCTCGTTCACGAGCACCAGGCCGCCCCGGGCACCCTCGAAGGCGAAGACCTCGCCCGGCAGGCGCCGCTCGACCCGCAGCCCGCGCAGGTTCCACTCGGCCAGCACGTTCTGCCAGAAGAGCAGCGACAGCAGCGTCGCCAGGACCAGGTAGAGCAGGTTGTTGCCCGTGTTGAAGGCCGCCAGCGTCAGCCCGAGCAGCAGCAGCAGGAACCACCAGCCCTCACGGGTGGGGCGCACCCGGACCCGCTCGTGGTAGCGCCGCCGGGTCTCCTCCGGCAGCAGTCGCAGAAGCCAGCCCACGGAGCCGCTCACGCCGGCGCGGGCAGGTCCCAGAGGATCTCGGACAAGGCCTGCTCAGCCGCCTGGATGCCGTCTCCACGCGGGATGACGCGGTGGGCCAGGCTGGGCAGGGCGAGCTCGCGCACGTCCTCGGGGATGACGAAGTCGCGGCCCCGGACCAGGGCCAGCGCCTTGCACGCCCGGTACAGGGCCTCGGCGCCGCGGGTGGAGGCACCGCGGACCAGGCGGCTGTCGGTGCGGCTGCGCCCCACCAGCTCGAGCAGGTAGTCCTCGACCTGCTCGTGCACGCTGACGACGCGGACCTGGGCCATCAGCTCGGCCAGCTGGGGGCCGTCGACGGCCGGCTCGACGTCGGCCTGACGGAAGCCGCCGCTGCGCAGGACGGCGCGCTCGGCCTCGCGCTCGGGGTAGCCCATCGACAGGCGCAGGAGGAAGCGGTCCAGCTGCGACTCGGGCAGCGGGAAGGTGCCCGTGTAGTCGTGGGGGTTCTGGGTCGCGACGACCAGGAAGGGCGATGGCAGCCTGTGGGTGGTGCCGTCGACGCTGACGCAGCGCTCATTCATCGCCTCGAGCAGGGCGGACTGGGTCTTGGGGGTGCAGCGGTTGATCTCGTCGGCCAGCACGACGTTGGCGAAGATCGGGCCTCGGCGGAAGGCCAGACCACCACCCTTGGGGTCCAGCACGACCGCGCCGAGCACATCGGCGGGCAGCATGTCCGAGGTGAACTGCACGCGGCTGAAGCTGCCGCCGAGCGCCCGCGCCAGGGTGGCCGCCAGGGTGGTCTTGCCCACGCCGGGCACGTCCTCGAGCAGCAGGTGCCCGCCGGCCAGGACCGTGACGACCGCCAGCTCGACGACCGAAGACTTGCCCCGGACCACCGACTCGATCCGCTCTCGGAGTGCGGCGACGCGCCTGGATGCGTGGCCTGCGGCCAGAGCAGGCTCAGCCATCCTTGCCCAGGTAGACGCCGGCGACGAGCAGGTCGTAGGTGCAGCCGACCGGAATGCTCCCGTCTTCGGAGGCGACGATCTCGAAGCTCTCCCAGCCGATCCAGTCCAGCTCCGAGGGCTGCTTGTCATCGAGGTAGTAGTCGACGTCGTCGGCGTCCACGATGCCCCAGTCGTCCAGGGTGTCCGCGACGTGGTCCTCGATGTCGCAGGTGTCCCCGCCCGTGCGCTCGACCGCCTCGCCCGAGAGCACCCACTGGATCGCGCCGCCCGCGCGGTCCGGCTCGCCGACGACCTGCGACTTGTACTCGAGCCGACAGCCCGTCAGGCTGCCCGTGGCGAAGCGCTCGCCCTCGATGTGCAGGTCGGTCAGGCTGCCCTGGGCGAAGTCCAGCTCGTAGACGAAGTGCTCGACGCTGCCCGACTGGTCCTCGGTGCAGGTGTTGTCGACCGCCGTGACCTTGACGTCCCAGTTGTAGGTCGACTCGTCGTCACTGCCACCGGTGCAGCCCATCGACAACAACGCGAACAGCATGAAATCCGCTCCCTCACAGGGTCGACGGCAGCTTAACACCGGCCCTCCAGGGTGTCCTCGCGCCGCCGTGGAGCTTGCGTTAAGCCTGCTGCTCTTCTGCATACAGCCACGCGAGCGGCCTCGCTCGCGGCACCCGAAGGAGCGTCTCCGTGGCCGAGACCCAGACCGAGAACCTTTTCGTCGCCCGTTCCTCCGACGTCGCCGCCCTGCGCGAGCGCCTGGACGCCACGCTCGGCGGTTCGGGCCGCGTCATCAGCCTCCAGGCCCCCGTGGGTGGCGGAAAGCGCGCGCTGGTCGGCGAGTTCCTTCGCAGCCTCGGCGACTTCGAGGGCCTGATCTGGCGGGTCGGACTGATCGAGGAGGAGGAGGGCCTGCGGACCCTGCTGCGCTTCTACGCCAGCCTCTACGGCGCGCTCGGCCGCAGCCCCATGCTCAAGGGCAAGGCCGAGATGGTCCTGAACGCCCAGCTGCCCGGCAAGCCCAAGCGCACCCAGCAGTGGTACCAGGCCTTCATCGAGGGGCTGAAGAAGAAGCCGGAGCAGGGCGAGCAGGGCGGCATGCAGGTCACGCTCCCCCGCGACAACCCGCTGCTCGGCCTCGTCGAGATCGTGCGCGGTCTGGCCTCCAAGATGCCCATCATCCTCGAGGTGCAGAACGTGCACGCCTCCCAGTCCGTGGGCGTTCACGCGATGATCGAGGCCCTCGGCGACGTCGCGAAGACCAGCCAGCTGCTGCTCATCCTGGCCAGCGAGGATCTGTCCGAGCAGAACCGCGCCTGGATGCCCGCGCCCTTCCTCTCCTACCTCAAGCGCCACGAGGAGCTGGACAGCCTCGAGCTGGCCCCCTGGGGCGAGGTCGAGGTCGGGCAGTACCTGGACTCCAAGGGCTGGACCGGCGATGCGGCGGGCCTGGCCACGCTGAGCGAGGGTCGCCCCGGCTACATCGCCGAGCTCGCCGACCTGCTGAACGAGGGCGGTCGCCTGAGCGAGGCCGGCGCGCTGAGCCTGGCCGCGCTGTTCCCCCGCGACGTGGACGAGGACGAGCTCGAGTCCGACGGCAAGACCGCCGAGGGCCGCCGCCGGGCCACGGCCGCGGACCTGGACGAGGTGGCCTTCCGGGCCGCGCTCCTGGGCCGGGCCTTCCCCGCCAGCCTCGTCGCCGACATCGGCGGCCTGGACCGGGACAGCGTCGACGATCTGCTGGACGCCGCCGGCGACCTGTTCGAGGAGATGCAGTTCAGCAAGGCGCTGAACACCTACCTCTACCAGTTCAAGCGGGCCTCGTACCGCGAGGGCGCCCTGGTCCACGGCTTCTCGACCCTCGAGGACGCCAAGCAGATCGCGGTCCAGAGTGGCAGCTTCATCGAGCGCTTCCTGATGCCGCGCAGCTACGAGTTCGTGGTCAAGGTCGCGCGGCTGTACGCCCGCGGCGAGCAGCCCAACCGGGCCGCCATGGTCAAGGGCATGGCCATCGCAGCCGACCGCCCCGAGATGTGGAGCTTCGCCCGCGATCTGGTCAAGGCCTTCGAAGGCATCGAGTGGCCGGACGAGCTGCGCCGCGCGATCTTCATGAACCTGATGGACCGCATGGCCGCTGGCGGCGACGTCAACCAGGCCGAGACCCTGTTCAACGAGATCATGACCTGGGCCGACGACAAGGACGACCGCCGGCTCAAGGCCTGGCTGCTGTTCGCGGGCAGCCGCCTCGACATCCGACGCGGCGACCTCTACCGGGGCCGGGACCGGGCCAAGGACAGCCTGACCTTGTACAAGGCCCTCGAGGACAAGCTCAAGGTCGCCGAGATCACGAACCATCTGGCCGTGGTCGAGTTCCGCGACGGCAACACCGAGGCCGCCAAGGGCCTGGTGGATCAGGCCCTGCGCGAGGGCCAGGTCTCCGTCCAGGACGGCCGCCCGGCCGTGCTGCCCCAGGTCGCCGCCAACGCCGAGTTCATCCGGGGCCTGGTCGCGCGCAAGGAGAACAAGGCCGCCGAGGCCGCCGAACACTTCCGGCTCGCCAACGAGATCGCCGGCAACACCGGACAGGCCGCGCTCGCCCTGGAGTCCGGCCTGAACTACGGCCAGACCCTGCTGGTCGCCGGCGACGCCGCCAAGGCGGCGGACGCGCTCGAGCGCGTGTTCCAGATCGCCGGCTCGCTGCGCAACGGCGTCGCCCAGCGCACGGCCGCCTCGCTCCTTGGGCAGGCCCACGGCGCGCTGCGGAACTTCGACGCGGCCCTGGAGTGGAGCAAGCGCACCCTGCAGGCCACCGAGCAGCTCAAGCTCGAGCCCTACATGGCCATCGACACCTACAACGTCGGCCTGTTCACGCTGATGAAGGAGCGCCCCACCGAGGCGCTGGCCCTGTTCCGTAAGGCCAAGGCCCTGGCGAACCTGCAGCAGGACGCGCGCTTCGCGACCGAGCTCCTGTTCAACCTGGGCATGACCGCCGCGCGCGTGGGCGAGGGCCAGGAGGCCGTCGACAACCTGCAGGCGCTGCTGCCGCTGGCCAGCCAGTCGAGGAACGCGCCCAAGTTCATCACGGCCAGCGTCCAGCTCGCGCGCATGGTCGCCAAGGGCAACCCCGAGGCGGCCAAGAAGTTCCTCGAGCAGGCCACGGCCGCGGCCGAGCAGGCCAAGCTCAAGGACCAGGTCAAGGCCATCAAGAAGACGGCCAAGGACCTCGGGCTCTAGTCCCGAGGGGACTCGTGTCCCGGGTCGACGGAGCGCCTGCCCAGGTCACGAGGCCTTGGCAGGCGTCTCTGCGTCGGGCGCTGCCGAAGGCCGCGGAGGGAAGCAAGGGGGGACGCGAGTCCGAGCCGGTGCAGCTTCGAAGGCGATGAGACGACGAGGCGAAGCAGAGGAGGACGAGCCGAGAAGCTGGGAGCGGCGGGCGCGGACGACGCGAGGAGGCCGAGCGAGGCGGAGCCGAGCGAACCGACGAGCGCCGTTCGCCAGCCCGGCCCGCCGCGACCCTCGCGAGGGGTGCGACCGAAGCGGCCGAAGGCCGCGGAGGGAAGCAAGGGGGGACGCGAGTCCCCCCTTGGAGACTAGGCCTCGATGACCGCGTCGTACGCGCCCATCTCCTTGAGCGCCTCTTCCTCGTCCTGGGTCATCAGGTCCTCTGCTTCGTTCTCGAGGGCGTCAGCCCGCCCGGGCCGGCGAGCGAGGGTGCGTCGCCGCTCCTCGGTCTCGTTCAGCTTTCGCTCGAGCTTGTCCACCGCGAGGTCCACCGCCGCGTAGGCGTCGGCGCTGATCGTGGACACCGTGATCTGCACACCTGGGTAGCTGAAGCGAACACGCAGCCCGACGTTGTCGCGCTGCTTCGCCGCCTCACAGTCGAACCGGACCGTCTCCTCGTCGATCTTGTGGCGCTGCACGGGGCGCGCCAGCTTGTCCTCGGCGTACTCCTTGAGGGCGCCAGTGAACAGATCCGTCGGAGAGCGGAAGGTGAACTGCATTCATGCTCCTTTCGAGGTTGGGGGGTCAGTCCCACCCACATCCTACGACACGCCCCGGACACACCGGCGTCCCCGTTTGACCCAGGTCCGGCCGGTGACTAATCCCGGCCCCGTTCCACCGAGGTGATGGGCATGAACCCCTTCGAGATCCTGCAGAGCCGCGGCTTCGTCAAGCAGCACACCGCCGGAGCACCCGAGATGCTGGCGGGGGCGCCCGTGGCCTTCTACGTGGGCTTCGACCCCACCGCGGACTCCCTGCACGTGGGGCATCTGCTCCCGGTGATGGCCATGGCCCACCTGCAGCGCGCCGGTCACCGACCCATCGCCGTGGTCGGCGGCGGAACGGCGATGGTCGGCGACCCCTCGGGCAAGGACGAGATGCGTCAGCTGATCTCGGCCGAGCAGATCGATCACAACAAGCGCGGCCTGCGGGCTCAGCTGGGCGGCGTGCTGGAACTCGGCGACGGCCAGGGCGATCTGGTCGACAACGCCGACTGGCTCCTGAGCCTGAACTACATCGGCTTCCTGCGAGACATCGGCCGGCACTTCAGCGTGAACCAGATGCTGGGCAAGGCCTCGGTGAAGCTGCGCCTGGAGACGGGCCTGTCCTTCATCGAGTTCAACTACCAGCTCCTCCAGGCCTACGACTTCCTGGAGCTCTACCGGCGCCACGGCTGCATCCTGCAGCTGGGCGGCGACGACCAGTGGGGCAACATCACCGCCGGCATCGACCTGATCCGGCGCGTCGAGGGGGTCGAGGCCCACGGCCTCACGTTCCCCCTGCTGACCCGCAGCGACGGCAAGAAGATGGGCAAGACCGCCGGCGGCGCGGTCTGGCTGGACGCCGCCCGGCTCAGCCCCTACGACTACTTCCAGTACTGGGTGAACGTCGATGACCGGGACGTGGGCAAGCTGCTCCGCATCTTCACGTTCCTGCCGCTGGAGCGCATCGAGCAGCTCGAGGCGATGACCGGGCCGCAGGTGCGGGAGGCCAAGAAGGAGCTCGCCTTCCACGCCACCGCGGTGGTGCACGGCGAGACCGAGGCCAGCAGGGCGATGGCCGGGGCCAAGGCCGCCTTCTCCGGTGGGCAGGCCGTGGCCGCGATGCCGCAGCACGAGGCCGAGCTGCCGATCCCGCTGACCACGCTGTTGGCCGACTGCGGCCTCTGCGGCAGCCGCTCGGATGCCCGGCGTCAGATCCAGGGCGGGGCGGTGCGGGTCGGCGAGGACAAGGTGCTGGACGTCAACTTCGAGCTGAGCCCGGAGCACCTGGACGCCGACGGCGCGGTCGTGCTGTGGCGGGGCAAGAAGAAGAGCGTGCGGGTGACCGGCGCATAGTCGGCTGCAGCTCAGCGGTCCCAGCGGACCGGCTGCACCGAAGACTCGCCTTGCCTCTCCTCGGGGCTCAGGCAGAGCCGCCCCGAGGCCGACCGGAGCACCCTCTTGTCGCCCTCGCTCGGACCTCGGGGGTCGTCCAGCTCGCCCGAGGGCAGCGGCGGCGGCTCGCTGGTCCAGGTCTTTCCGGCTCGGTCCCAGGTCCACTGCCAGACCGGGCTGGGCGCCAGCGCACCCGCGCTCACGGCGTAGGCCCACTCCGCCTCGGTCGGCAGCCGCCACCCCGAGGCCGCCCAGTCCCAGCGCAGCTCCCGCTGGAAGTACTGCTCCGGGTTCCACTGCTCCGCGATGCGCTCGACCGTCTTCGCTCCGACGCCCTTGACGCGCTTGAGCCGCTCGGGCTCCTCCTGCAGCACACGCAGCGTGTCCTCGCCGAAGGTCCCGAGCACGCCCTCGATGTGCTTGAAGCCGAGGAGGTCGTAGACCACGCGGCCCAGGTCGTCCATGGTCCAGTGCTTGCGCGGCACCGCCCGCCCCAGGTGGTAAGCGGGCCTCAGCCCCTGGGCCCGGCTCAGCCGATTGCAGGCGCGGGCCGCGTCGAACCAGCTCGGAGCTGGCAGCTCCAGCGCGGACTCCGCCAGCAGGAAGGGCTCCGAGAGCCGCACCGAGAGCCCCTCGGCCATCTCGAAGCTGCCCGCGGCCACCGCGCGCGCCGCCAGCTCGAAGCCCGGCTCGCTAGGCACCGGCGGGGGCGCCGCGACCGCGGGTCCGACCAAGCTGCTCAGCTCCACCACGTCCCGCCAGCTCTTCCAGCCGCTCCAGCCCGGACGCCAGACCAGGTGCTCGAACTCCGGATGGGCCTGAACCGCGCTCCGCAGCTCGTCCAGGCTGCAGGTCCCCTGCCCCTGCGGCCCGTGGTGGTGGTAGACGGCAGCCTCGGGAGCGCCCAGGGTCTTCACCCGAGCGGGCTCGGGCGCCGGCGGCTCCCTCGACAGACCAGCCAGGCACTGAGCGGCCGTGGGTCGGTCGGCGGGCTCGTCCGCGGTCATCGACCGGACGAGCTCCCCCCATCGTCCGTGGATGCCCTTGCCGGGCACCAGCGGCGCTCGCTCGCCCGAGACCAGCTCGTGCAGCACCACACCCAGCGAGAAGATGTCCGAGCTGGCCTCGACCTCGCGCCCCAGCCGCTGCTCGGGGCTCATGTAGGCCAGCGATCCGAGCTGCTCCAGCGAGCGCGTCAGCCGCACGTCCTGCTCCCGTAGCGCGATGCCGAAGTCTGCCAGCACCACCCTGCCCTGCTCATCCACCAGCCAGTTCTCGGGCTTGATGTCGCGGTGGACGACCCCCTGCTCGTGGGCGGCGGCCAGCCCCTCGAGCATCTGGCCGGCCCAGGCCTCGAGCAGGTGGTCGGGGACGCCGCCCGGCACGATGCGCTCCTGGAGGGTGCCGCCGGTCAGCAGCGGCAG
>CALGIB010000223.1 GCA_937915955.1 uncultured Pseudomonadota bacterium | reverse complement strand
GGCCGCGGGCAACCCAGAGACCCTGCGCGTCAAGACGCTGCTCTTCCACGACGGCTTCCCGGTCGACCGCCGCCACAACGCCAAGATCGACCGGCCCGAGCTGGCCGTGTGGGCGGCGAGGCGGCTCAAGCTGGGGGTGGGCTGATGGCCCTCTGTCTGGTGACGGGCGGCGGCGGCTTCCTCGGCTCCGCCATCACCCGCATGCTGCTCGAGCGCGGCGACCGGGTCCGCGTGCTCGGGCGTCGACGCTACCCCCAGGTCGAGGCGCTGGGCGCCGAGGGCGTGCAGTGCGACCTGACCGAGCCCGGGCCTGAGCTGGCGAGCGCGCTCGAGGGTGTGGACGTCGTGTTCCACACCGCAGCGCTGGCCGGCATGTGGGGCGAGTACGAGGCCTACCACCGCGTCAACGTGGTCGGGACCCGGAACATCCTCGAGGCCACCCGGGCAGCGGGCTGCCAGCGCTTCGTGCACACCAGCTCGCCCAGCGTGACCTTCCACGGCACCGACGAGCTGGACGTGCGCGAGGAGGACTGCAGCTACCCGGAGCGGTTCCTCTTCCACTACCCGCAGACCAAGGCCGAGGCCGAGCGCCTCGTGCTGGCGCAGGACGGCCCGGACTTCGCCACCACCTCGCTGCGACCGCACCTCATCTATGGCCCCGGCGACCCCCACCTGCTGCCTCGCCTCATCGACCGGCAGCGGTCCGGCCGGCTGAAGGTCCTGGGCGAGGGCACCAACCAGGTAGGCATCACCTACGTCGACAACGCCGCGGTGGCCCACCTCCAGGCCGCGGACGCGCTGCGGCCCGGCAGCCCCAACGCCGGCAAGCCCTACTTCGTCACCGACGGCGAGCCAGTGGTCATCTGGGACTGGCTCAACCAGGTCTTCGAGGGCCTGGGCCTGGGCCCCATCCGGGGCCAGGTCAGCGTCGGGGTGGCCATGCCGATGGCCGGTCTGATCGAGTGGGTCTGGCGCACCTTCGGGCTCTCGGGCGAGCCGCCCATCACCCGCTTCACGGTGGCCCAGACCAGCACCTCGCACTGGTACGACCTGCACAACGCCCGGACCGACTTCGGCTACGCGCCCGTGGTCACGCCGGCGGATGCGCTGGTCAGGACCATCCGGGCGCTTCGGGCCTGAGCGTCGGTGACCCGGAAGTCAGAAAACAAACCTCGCGGTTTTTTTCGTCGAGAAGTGCGGGGATTCCCTCGTTGATCTCGCAGGTCTCCGTAAGTGCTCAAAACGACTGGTGGGTCAGTGGCATAGGGGCGCTGGCGCGCCCGGTCAGGCACCACGCCTGAGACCGAACTCCGGAGTGTTTGTGTCGATCCAACCCGTCGGGGCCTGGTCTCAGGGCCCTCGACCCCCCTGCTTCGAGCCGGACCAGGTGGTCTCGGCGGTGCAGTCCGTGCGCGAGGCCATCCACGTCGTGCGCGAGGCCAACGGGCGGGTCGGCGTCGCTCTGGCGGGCGCCGCCATCTCCGCGGACCAGGCCAACGGCGCTCCGGCCTGGCCGCTGCTCGGCACGCTGCCACCGCTGTACCCCGAGTGGCTGGGTGACCGCGGCTTCAACGAGGCCCACGGCAGCCGCTTCGCCTACGTGCAGGGCGCGATGGCCAACGGCATCGCCACCGTCGAGATGGTCGTCGCGATGTGTCGGGCCGGCTTCCTCGGCTTCTTCGGCGCCGCCGGGCTCTCGGTCGGGCGCGTCAGTCAGGCCGTCGACGAGCTGCTGGCCAAGGTCGGACAGCACCCCAACTGGGGCTGCAACCTGATCCACAGCCCCAACGAGCCCGCCACCGAGCAGGCCGTCGTCGACCTCTACCTCCAGAAGGGCGTCCACCGGGTCAGCGCCGCGGCCTACATGGCGCTAACGCCCATGGTCGTGCAGTACGCCTGCTCGGGCCTGCGCGAGGAGCGCGGCCGCGTCCTTCGCCAGAACCACGTGTTCGCGAAGATCAGCCGCCCCGAGACCGCCCGCCCCTTCATGAGCCCCGCGCCCAAGGCGATGCTCGACAAGCTGGTGGCCGAGGGCCGGCTCACCGCCGACGAGGCCCGCCTCGCTCAGCTGCTGCCGGTCGCCGAGGACATCACGGTCGAGTCCGACTCGGGCGGCCACACCGACAACCGGCCGCTGGGGGCGCTCTTCCCCATCATCGCCGACCTGCGGGACGAGTTGAGCCGCCAGCACGGCTACAGCCGCCCGATCCGCGTGGGGGCCGCCGGCGGCATCGGCAGCCCCCGCTCGGCGGCCGCCGCCTACCAGCTCGGCGCCGCCTACCTCGTCACCGGCTCGGTGAACCAGGGCTGCGTGGAGTCCGGGCTCTCTGAGCAGGGCCGCCAGCTGCTCGCCGTGGCCGACGTGGCCGACGTCGTGATGGCCCCCGCCGCCGACATGTTCGAGCTGGGCGTCGAGGTCCAGGTGCTCAAGCGAGGCACCATGTTCGGCGTGCGGGCCAAGAAGCTCTACGAGCTGTACCGCGCCTACCCCAGCCTCGGCGCCATCCCCGAGGCCGAGCGCAAGAGCCTCGAGGAGAGCGTCCTGCAGATGAGCGTGGATGAGGTCTGGGCCTCGACCGAGCAGTTCTGGCAGGCTCGCGATCCCGCCGAGGTCAGCCGCGCCAAGGCCGACCCCAAGCACCAGATGGCCCTCTGCTTCCGCTGGTACCTGGGGCTGTCCAGCCGCTGGGCCATCGCCGGGGAGGCCGGCCGCCGCATGGACTACCAGATCTGGTGTGGCCCCGCGATGGGTGGGTTCAACCACTGGGTCAAGGGCAGCTTCCTCGAGCCCGTGGCCGCCCGCAGCGTCGTCCAGGTCGCTCGCAACCTGATGGAGGGCGCGGCGGTCGTGACCCGCGCCCACCAGCTCCGCTCCTACGGCGTGAACGTCCCGTCCGCCGCCTTCGACTTCCGTCCCCGTCCTTTGTCCTGAGGCCTCAGCCCATGAGCGTTCGTCCGCCCATCGCCATCGTCGGCGTCAACTGCATCTTCCCCGGCTCGGTCGACAAGACCGGCTTCTGGCGCGACATCCTCGCTGGCCGGGACCTCATCCGGGACGTGCCTCCCAGCCACTGGCTGATCGAGGACTACTACGACCCCGATCCCAGCGTGCCCGACAAGACCTACGCCAAGCGCGGGGCCTTCATCGACCACGTCGCCTTCGACCCGATGGAGTGGGGTGTGCCGCCCAGCATCGTGCCGGCCACGGACACCTCGCAGCTGCTCGGCCTGATCGTCGCCAAGCGCGTGCTCGCCGAGGCCGCCCACGGTGACATCCAGAACTTCGACCGGGACCGCACCAGCGTCATCCTGGGCGTGACCTCGGCCCAGGAGCTGCTCGGCTCCATGGTCAGTCGCCTGCAGAAGCCCGTCTGGGTCAAGGCGCTGCGGGACTCGGGGGTGCCCGAGTCGAACATCATCGAGGTGCAGGAGCGCATCGAGAGCGAGTACAGCGAGTGGACCGAGTCCACCTTCCCCGGCCTGCTGGGCAACGTGGTGGCGGGTCGCATCGCCAACCGCCTGGATCTGGGCGGCACCAACTGCGTCACCGACGCGGCCTGCGCCTCGACCTTCAGCGCCCTGAGCATGGCCGTCAACGAGCTGTACCTGGGCCAGTCGGACTGCGTCATCGCCGGCGGCGTCGACACCATGAACGACATCTTCATGTACATGTGCTTCAGCAAGACGCCCGCCCTGAGCGCGACGGGGGACGTGCGTCCCTTCAGCGACCAGGCCGACGGCACCATGCTGGGCGAGGGCATGGCCATGTTCGCGCTCAAGCGCCTGGACGACGCGGAGCGCGACGGCGACAACATCTACGGCCTGCTCAACGGCATCGGCACCAGCAGCGACGGCCGCTCCAAGAGCGTCTACGCGCCGGTCAGCGAGGGGCAGGCCAAGGCCCTGCGCCGCGCCTACGACTTCGCCGGCTTCCCCGCCAGCACGGTGGAGCTCCTGGAGGCCCACGGCACCGGCACCAAGGCCGGAGACGCCGCGGAGTTCGGCGGTCTGCAGATGGCCTTCGACGAGACCGGCCGCGAAGACCGTCAGTGGTGCGCGCTGGGCTCGGTGAAGTCCCAGATCGGCCACACCAAGGCCGCCGCCGGGGCTGCGGGCCTCTTCAAGGCCCTCATGGCCCTGCACCACAAGGCGCTGCCGCCCAGCATCAAGGTCGATCGGCCCAACCCCAAGCTGCAGATCGAAGCCAGCCCCTTCTACCTGAACACCAAGAGCCGCCCCTGGGTCCGCCCCGGTGACCACCCCCGCCGCGCGGGCGTGAGCAGCTTCGGCTTCGGTGGCAGCAACTTCCACCTCGCGCTCGAGGAGTACACCGGCGCCTGCCGGGCCGAGCTCTCCCGCGTGACCGGCAGCGAGCTGCTCGTGCTCGGCGCCGCCACCCCCGAGGCCCTGCTCTCGGTCCTGGCGGGCATCGAGCGGGTCGACGAGCCCGGCTACCTCGAGTGGCTGGCCCGCCAGAGCCAGGCCGACTTCCAGGCCGACAGCGCCGCCCGCCTGAGCGTGGTCGCGCGCGACGAGGCCGAGCTCTTCGCCCGCCTGGACGAGGCCGCCGCGAAGATCCAGAAGGCCCCCAAGAAGGCCTTCTCCTCGCCCAAGGGCATCGACTACGCCTGCGCCAGCGAGCCGGGCAAGGTCGGCTTCCTGTTCCCCGGACAGGGCAGCCAGTACGTCGGCATGGGCGCCCGCCTGGCCCTGACCTGGAGCCAGGCGCTGGCCGTCTGGGACGAGGCCGCCGGCCTGGACGCCTTCGAGCATCGCCTCGATCAGGTGGTCTTCCCTCGCCCCGTCTTCTCGGACGAGGCCCGCGCCGCCCAGCAGGCGCGCCTGACCGAGACCCAGTGGGCCCAGCCCGCCATCGGCGCCGCCAGCCTGGCCACCCTGGAGCTCCTCCACTCGGTCGGCGTCACCCCGGACGCCCTCGGCGGTCACAGCTACGGCGAGGTCACCGCCCTGCACGTCGCCGGCGTCTTCGACCGGGAGTCCATGCTGCGCGTCGCTCGTCGTCGCGGTGAGCTGATGGCCGAGGCCGCCCAGAAGCCCGGCTCGATGACGGCGGTCGCCGCCAACATCGAGCGAGTGCGCGAGATCGTCGACGCCAGCGGCGTGCCCGTGGTCGTCGCGAACCACAACAGCCCCACCCAGGTCGTGCTCTCCGGTCCCACCGAGGCCGTCGAGGCCATCGAGCAGGTGCTGGAGCAGCACGACGTGATGGCCCGCCGCCTGCCCGTGGCCACGGCCTTCCACAGCTCGGTGGTGGCCGACAGCGTCGGTCCCTTCAGCGAGTTCCTGGCCGGGGTCGAGGTCAAGGCCCCCAGCGTCGAGGTCTACGCCAACAGCGAGGCGGCTCCCTACTCCTCGGATCCCGCCGAGATCCGCCGCGTCCTGGCCAACCAGATCGCCTCGCCCGTGCGCTTCGTCGAGCAGGTGCTGGCGATGTACGCCGCCGGCGTGCGCACCTTCGTCGAGGTGGGCCCCAACGCGGTGCTCACCGGCCTCGTCGGTCGCATCCTGCGCGGCAAGGAACACAGGGTCATCCAGACCGACCGCAGCGGCAAGGACGGGGTCCTCCAGCTCCACCAGGCCCTCGGTCAGCTGGTCGTCGCCGGCCTGAACCTCCGCCTCGAGGTCCTCTGGGAGGGCTTCGTGGCCCCCGTGGACCCCCGCACCATCCAGCAGCCGCGCCTGGCCTTGCCGCTCAACGGCGCCAACTACGACAAGCCCTACCCCCCGCCTGGAGGCGCTGCGGCCCTGCCGGCGCCGAACCCTGAGCCCGTCGCGCCGGAGCCCCGGATCG
The DNA here is from genome assembly GCA_937915955.1 of uncultured Pseudomonadota bacterium. Classification (GTDB taxonomy): domain Bacteria; phylum Myxococcota_A; class UBA796; order UBA796; family CAJQPC01; genus JAAESX01. Next base: position 506 of record CALGIB010000223.1, on the reverse strand, counting down.
TGATTCAGGAGGTCGAGGTCATCAAGGAGATCGAGGTCGTGAAGGAAGTCCCCGTGCACGCGCACAGCCCCAACCCGGCCCCCTCCCACGCGCAGGCCCCCGTCAGCGGCGGCAGCGGCTGGGTCAACGCCTTCCAGGAGAGCCAGCGCCAGACGGTCGAGGCCCACCAGGCCTTCCAGCAGGCCATGAGCAGCTCGCACGTGGCCTTCCTGCAGGCCATGGAGAGCAGCTTCGCGCAGCTCAACGGCATGATGACCGGCGCCCCCGTGGCCCAGGTGGTCCAGGCCCCGGTCCTCCAGGCCCCGGTCTACGCCGCGCCCGCTCCGGTCTACGCCGCCCCCGCGCTGCCGCCGCTGCCACCCATCCAGGCTCCCGTGGTCGCCGCGGCCGAGCCCACTGTCGACCTCGACGCCCTGATGGCCGCCGAGCCCCCCGCCGTCCCCGTAGCCGTGGCCGCGGCTGCCCCCAGCGTCGACATGCACGCCCTGCTGATGCAGGTGGTGGCG
>CALGIB010000222.1 GCA_937915955.1 uncultured Pseudomonadota bacterium | reverse complement strand
TTCGCCGCGTCCGGTCTGTTCAATGACAGTGGGCACCAGGCCCAGCCCCAGGGGCAGGCTGGCGGCCTTCGGCGAGGGGGGGCGGCGCCAGCTCGAGGGCAGGGGAGGGCCGCCGGTGCCCAGGGGGTCGCTGGGCTCCGGCTCGGGCAGGCTGGTGCGGTCCGGCTCGAGCAGATCCTGCAGGGTGTGGGCGCTCCGCCCGGTCGCGAACTCCGCGATCGCGCCGACCTGCGGCTCGAAGGTATGGCTCGGCTCCCCCAGCCGCTCCAGCTCCCAGGCGGCGTCGGCGGCGCGGCGGAAGCGCCGGGAGGGGCGCTTGTCGAGCAGTCGGCCCAGCCAGGCCTGGAAGCCCTCGGGCACCGGGGCTCGAGGGACCAGGGCGCGGGCTCGGGTCTCGAGGTGGGCCTCGCGGAGCTCCTCGAGCGTGCGGCCGGGGAAGGGCAGCTGGCCCGCGCTCATCAGGTGGGCGAGCACGCCGAGCGCGTACAGGTCCGTCCACGGCCCGAAGTCCCGCCAGGCCCCGTGGAACTGCTCGGGCGCCATGAACGCCGGCGTGCCGCTGATCCGCCGGGTGCCGGCGCTGCCGTCGGCCGGATGCGCCAGGCCGAAGTCGGCCAGCTTCAGGCCAGGTCGGGGGTCCCGCTCCGAGCACACCAGCACGTTGGCCGGCTTGATGTCCCGGTGGACCACGCCGCGGGCGTGGGCGTGAGCCAGGGCGTCGAGCAGGGCCACCAGCAGCCGCTTCAAGTCGCCCCAGGGCAGGGGGGCCTGGAGGTGGTCGGCCAGGGTGCCCTCGGTGGCCAGCTCCATCGCGAGCCAGGGGCTGCCCTCGGCCAGGCGACCGCTGCTGGCCCGCTCGGCCCGGGCGTCGACCACGCCGTGGTCGTAGATGACGACGACGCCGGGGTGCTCCAGCGTGGCCATCGCCCGCACCTCGTTGTCGAAGACCTCGCGGTAGCGGCGGGTGCGCCCGGCGGTCATGACCTTCACGGCGACGGGCAGGCCGCGGGACCGGTGAACGGCTCTCCAGACCTCGGCCAGGCCGCCTCGACCGATGGGTCGTCGGAGCTCGAAGGGGCCGAGGACGATGGGTGCGGGGACCGGGTGCGACAAGGCTCGAGGAGGTTACCGCGGGCTCGTGCCGCTGACCTTCGCTTATGGCTCCAACCTCGACCCTCGGCAGATCGCCGAGCGCTGCCCCGGAGCCGTGGACGAGGGGCCGGCTGCGCTGGACGAGCACGAGCTGTGGTTCGGCGGGCCCTCCCGGCTGCGCGGCGGCGGCGTGCTCAGCGTCCGGCCTGCGCCGGGTCGCGTCCAGGGGCGCCTCTGGCGGATCGACGAGGACGGGCTGGCCAGCCTGGATCGCTTCGAGGGGCACCCCGGCTTCTACCGGCGCGAGCTGCTGCCGGTGCAGAGCGCCCGTGGCGCGTGCCAGGCCTGGGTCTACCGCCTCCGGCAGGACTGCTTCGAGCTGGCGCCCCGGCCCGCCTACCTGGGGCAGGTGCGGGCCGTCTGGACCCAGCTCGGGCTGCCGTTGGAGCCGCTGCTCCAGGCCTCGATCCGCGGGCGCCACGCGGCCCTGTTTGTCTACGGCACTCTGCGGCGTGGGCAGGCCAACCACGGGCTCCTCGCGGACAGCCAGTTCGCCCGCGCGGCGGCGACGCGAGCGGCCTTCCAGCTGGTCGAGCTGGGCCGCTACCCGGGCATGGTCGCGGGCTCCCGCAGCGTGCTCGGCGAGGTCTGGCTGGTCGACGCGTCGACCCTGGCCCGGCTGGACGAGCTCGAGGGTCACCCGCACTTGTATGAGCGGGGTCTGGTCCAGCTCCACGACGGCGTGCCGGTCGAGGCCTACATCTATAAAGGCCCGCTCCCCTCTCGATTGGAGTGAGCGTGCCCCATCCCCAGACCGCGGCCGTCGCCCAGGCCGCCGAGCAGGCCTTCGCGCAGACCGTCTCCCTGCTCTCCGAGTACCTGACCTTCCCGGCGATCTCCTGCGATCCCGAGCACTCCGAGGACGTGCGCCGGCTGGCCCGTCGAGTCTGCGAGGACCTAGGCGCCCTGGGCATGGAGGCCAGCGTCTGCGAGCTGCCCCAGGCCCTGCCCATGGTGGTCGCCTCGGACATGAGCGCCGGCCCCGACAAGCCCACGGTGCTGATCTACGGGCATCTGGACCTGCAGCCGGTCAAGGGCGAGCCCTGGCTCACCGACCCCCACGTCGCCGTGGAGAAGGACGGCCGGCTCTACGCCCGCGGCAGCGCCGACGACATGGGCGGCTGGGTCAGCCACCTGGCCGCGATGACGGCCTGGAAGCAGGTCACCGGTGGCCTGCCCTGCAACATCAAGCTGGTCATCGAGGGCGAGGAGGAGATCGGCAGCCCCAACCTGGTCCGCTTCATGGACGCCTTCCCCGAGGCCTTCGTGGCGGACGTGATGGTGCTGACCGACTGCGAGAACCCCAGCACCGAGATCCCGGGCCTCACGGTGTCCCTGCGCGGCCTGTGCGAGCTCGAGCTGGTCTGCGAGGCCCTGGACGCCGACGGCCACAGCGGGCTGTGGGGCAACATGGTCCCCGACGTCAGCCTGGCCCTGTGCAAGCTGATCGCGCGGCTGGTCGACGAGGACGGGCGACCGGTGATCGGGCTCCAGCAGGTCGACCCCCAGTGGGCCAAGGACAGCTGGGACATCCCGCTCTCCGAGGCGGTCATCCAGGAGGGCGCCCACATCATCGAGGGGGTCACGCCCCTGCCGTCCCGCGGCCGCAGCCCGGCCGAGTGGATGTGGCGCCAGCCTGCGATCACCGTCGTGGCGACGACCCTGCCCACCGCCGCCTTCAAGAAGAACGCCCTGCGGACCCGGGCCAGCGCCACGCTGTCGGTGCGGGTGGCCCCCGGTCAGACCCCCGAGGCGCTGGTCTCCGAGATCGAGCGCGTGGTCACCCGGGATCCGCCGGGCGGCGTCAAGGTGCGCCTCGAGCGCAACGACCGCGACGGCAGCAGCTGGCTCTACCAGCCCAGCGGCCCCGCCTTCGAGGCCGCGGATCGGGCCTACGAGCGGGCCTGGGGGCGACGGATGCTGCAGGTCGGCGTGGGCGGGAGCATCCCCTTCGTGGCGATCTTCGGCGAGCGCTTCGGCGACCTGCCGCTGATCCTCAACGGCGTCATGGATCCCAACACCACCGCGCACGGCCCCAACGAGTCGATGCACCTTGGCGTGTTTCGCAAGGCCATCGTCGCCAACGTCTGGCTCTACGACGAGCTCGGCGCGCTGCGCGAGCTGCGGCGCGGCTGAGTCGTCGGTCACACACACCGGCGAGGGTGCGTATGCGGTGGTAGAATCCGGCCCGCTGCGCCCCCCGTGCGTCCCCTCTCGAGGTCTCCATGCGCCGTTCCCTGATCATCGCCCTGTCCCTGTCCGCCTTTGTCGCCTGCACCGCCAAGGGCGATGACGAGCCCGCGGACAGCGAGGCGGTCGAAGACACCGCTCCGCCGCCGAACAACGACGCGGACGGGGACACCATCCTCGACCTGCACGAGGGCGAAGACGACGCCGACGGCGACGGCACGCCGAACTACCTCGACGAGGACAGCGACGGCGACGGGCTGCTCGACAAGAACGAGGCGGGCGACAGCTCCACCAGCACGATGCCCTTCGACACGGACGAGGACGGGATCCCGGACTTCCTGGACCTGGACAGCGACGCCAACGGCGTCCTGGACTCGGTCGAGGCGGGCTCGAACGCCAAGAAGGGCGTCGACACCGACGGCGACGGCGTCTCGGACTACGCCGACTTCGACAACGACGGCGACAACATCACGGACCTGTGGGAGGCGGGCCCCGACGGCCTGCCGATCGACACCGACTTCGACGGCGTCAAGGACTACCTGGACACGGACAGCGACAACGACCAGCTGTGCGACGTGTGGGAGGGCGGCACCACCGCCTTCCGCGACGAGCCCATCGACACCGACGGCGACG
>CALGIB010000221.1 GCA_937915955.1 uncultured Pseudomonadota bacterium | reverse complement strand
CTCCCCCCCGTCGACGCCGACCTGACCGAGGGCGAGGCCGGACAGGCCCACCGGATCCGGGTCCTCGAGCTCCTGGCCCTCTCCCGAGGCAGCGCGCAGCAGCCGGACCTCGAGGCCACCGCTGAGCTGGCCCGCCTGCAGCCCCTGGTCGCCTCCCGCACGCGAGCCCTCGCCGCCGTGGCCACCGGCCAGCTCAAGCAGCGGGCCGAGGCGGCGCTCTCGCTGCACGAACACCTCCGGCCCGAGGACGAGGACAGCTCGCGCATCGAGCACCCCAGCACCCTGAGCCGAGACGAGCTCCAGGGCCAGCTGCAGCACCCCGCGGCCCGCTCCGAGGGGGTGCTCGGCTGGATGCAGGGCTGGCTCGCCAAGCAACAGCGCCCGGACAGGGACACGCTCAAGGCCTACTGCGAACACCTGCGACCCAGGCGCCACGAGGCCACCCTGCACACCCTCACCGGGGCCGCCATGGCCCTGGGCATGGAGGGGGTCGAGGCCTACGTCAGCCACGGCGTGCTCAGCCACGGGCTGCGGGCCTACGAGGACGAGCCCAGCTACCTGCTGATCGGCGGCAGCCACCTCTACGAGGACGACGCCGACTACCTGCGCCCCGCCGAGCTGCGCTTCGCGGTCGGCGCCGAGCTGGCCCACCTGGCCTTCAAGCACAACCGGGTGACCAACTCCGAGGTCTGGGCCGGCGCCTTCGACAAGCTCCGGTCTGCTCTGGATCTCGCCGCCACCGCCCTGAGCTTCGGCGCCCCCATCGGCAAGGTGCTCGAGTCGAACACCACCTACAAGGTGCTCAGCAGCGTCTTCTCACCCACGACACTGCGCCGCGTCTACCGCGCCGAGCGGGCCGGCCAGGCCATCAGCACGGTGGGCTCCAGCGTGACCCTGGCCATGTCCCAGGGCGCGGAGTGGGTTGGCAGCGCTCAGAGCGTGCAGTCCGGCGTCGGCACCGCGGTTGAGAAGGTGCGCCTGCTGACCTCGGGCGGCGCCCAGGGCCGCAGCCTGGCGGTGGATCAGCGCGAGCTGGTCGTCGCCCACCGCGTCATGCAGCTCACCGCCGACCGGGCCGGCCTGCTGATGTCCGGCGACGTCCGGGCCAGCGTGCGGGCGATCTTCCTCACCAGCGCCGACGGCCTCCGGGAGCTGCCGGTGGCCGAGCTGCACGGGGTCGACCGGGCCCTGTCCCGACGCGGCCCCGAGGGCGAGATGCTGCACCAGGACCTGGCCATCCGGGTCGGCGCCCTGATGAGCTTCTACCTGTCCGAGGACTACGCCCACCTCCGCGGGCGGCTGACCGACTACTCGGCGGCCGAGTCCTCGGAGGGCTCCTCCGGAGAGTCCTGACCCAGGGCTCGGCGCGTGGCCTGGTCCAGCGCGATCCGGGCCGCGGACAGCCGCACGTTGTCGGGCAGGTTCGGGTCCGTTCGGGCGCCCAGCACGTACTGGTAGACCGAGCTCAGGCTGTGGTGCACGTAGTCGATGCGGACCTTGGTCTCGTTCATCGCGTAGCGCGTGCCACCGAAGACCTCGTCCCCGCGGGAGAAGGGGTAGATCTGGAGCTCGTCGTACTGCATCTGCAGGGAGAAGCGGGCAGACTCGCGCGTGGCCTGCTCGAAGAAGGCGGCCTCCTCGGGCCGAGCTCGAAGCGCCAGCTGGTAGGCCGCGGCGGTGCCCTCGGCGTAGCAGAAGGCCTGCATGGCGGGCAGCTCGTCGGGCATCTTGTAGTAGCCGCCGACGTAGTCGGGCCAGGGCGAGCGGGCGCTGTCCCACTGGTAGGCCTCGATCATCCAGCGGGCGACCTGCAAGCCGAAGTCCGCGAACTGCTCGTCCCCGGTGGCCCGGTGGTAGGCGTTGGCCGCCATCACGGACCAGGGGCCGAACTGCACCAGGTCCAGTCGGGTCTGGTCGTCGTACTGGTAGGCCGGCCAGGGGGCGGTGGTGTCCTTCTGGCTCTCCCGAGCGTTCCACCAGGGCACGTAGAACTCGAAGTAGGGAGGCAGCGGAGCCAGCCAGGCGTCATCGCCCGTGTACTCGGCCAGCATCACCAGGGCGAGCGCCGCCTCGCCCGGGACGATGTCGTTGCGCTCGTCGGCGTAGGGGTGGTTCTCCGGCACGTAGTAGGGCTGGAACTTGCCGTTCTCATCCTGCATGTGCAGGATGAAGTTGCCCATCGTGAGCATGTCGGCGTCCCACTCGTCCGAGCCGGTGGCGCGGGCCAGATCGACCATGCCCATGAGCTGGACGACCACCGTGCCGAGCTTGCGGTTGTGGTCGGCGGGCAGCTGGGCGACGGGCACCGGAGGCACGCTGGGGTCCTGGTCGCCGGGGTACTCGAAGAAGGTGATGACCGTGCCATCGGGCAGCGTCTCGTCCTTTCGCCAGGTCATCGTGTGCGCGAGGGAGGCGCGGGCGACCTCGAGGAACTCGGGCTGGGGATCGAACTGCCAGGCCTGCACGGTGTTCCAGGTCGCCAGGGTGTGGCGGACCAGGTTGTACTCGTCGCTGTAGCGGTTCTCCGAGGGCCACATCTTGTAGGTGACCTGGCCCGGCTGGTAGTCCAGCGGGATGTCGAAGGGGGCCGTGTTGCGCACGTACCAGAGCCCGCCGTTGACGACGGACTGCTCGAGCGCGGGGAGATCCACGATCTCCATCGGCACTGGGGGGACGCCGCGGTACAGCGGGATCACGGCCAACGAGGGCAGCTGCATGTAGTGCAGCGTGCGCACCTTCTCGAGCGTGTTGACGGGGTCGCGCCAGGGACGCTTGGTCGACAGCTCGAAGTCCTCGGCGGCGTGCCGGAGGAACTGGTCCGCCTCCCTGAGGCCCTGCGTGTAGCTGATGGCCCCGGGGAAGATGGCCACCCGGGCCGGGCTCATCGTGTAGTCCATGATGATGGCGCCATCGATGCCCATCTCCCACAGGTCGCCTACGCGCACCTGGTCGTCGGGGGCGTCCAGGATGCGGGCGCGCTCGGTGACCCTGTGGACCTCGACGATCATGTCGTCGATCTCCTCGGCCAGCCGCCTCGACCCGCGCAGCTCGGCCTTGCGGCGGTGCTCCCGCTCGAGATCGGTGGCCAGCTCGAGCACGCACTCGGCGTAGCTGCTGCGGACGCACATGCCCGTGGCCAGCTCCTGGCCTCCCTGCCCCCGACGGAGCACGGCGAGCAGGTTCCACTTCCGCCCAGTCTCGGTCTTGATGTCCGGGAAGGCGGCGACGGTCTCGCCCTTGAGGTGCTGGCGGATGGCCGTGGCCGTCATCCCCGCCAGCTGAGGCGGGAAGGCCGCGGCGCGGGGGAGAACCGTGTAGAGCAGGAACTCGTCGTCCACGGCGGACAGGGCGATGAGCTCGCGCTGATCGTCGTGGTAGAGCCGGGAGGCCACCCAGGCCCCGCGATCGACGCTGGGGGCCACGTCGCGGTGCAGCAGCAGGACGCTGATCTTCTGCTCGACCAGCTTCGCGTGCACGGCGGACTCGTCGGTGCCCCACCAGGCCCCGTCCAGAGGGCCCGTCCCGAACATCGGCACCACCGTCACGTTGTCGGGCAGGTCGCGGACCTTGTCGGGCGCGTCGACCATCAGGCGAACGTCGCCGCCGCCCTGGCTCAGGCTCAGCAGGATCTCCTCGTGGGGGGTCGCCGAGCCCACCACGCCCAGGGCCTTGGTCAGCCGCTCCTCGCGCGTGGGGGCCATCACCAGGACGCCTCCGCCCTGGACTCGGGCCACGCCGGTCTGGGGATTGCAGCCGACCAGGCTGGTCATGAGCGCCAGGAACATGTGCTTTCCTCGGAAGGGGGCGGGACGGCGCAACCTCACTCGTTGCCCGGGGGTGGGCAAGTTAA
>CALGIB010000220.1 GCA_937915955.1 uncultured Pseudomonadota bacterium | reverse complement strand
CAGCTTCGCGCCCTCGTACACGCCGGGCTCCAGCACGACGAAGTCACCGGGCAGCGCCTCGTCGAGGGCGTCCTGGAGGGTCTCGTAGTCCCCTCCTCCGGCCGGATCGACGGTGAGGCGGGCGCCGAGCGCGAGGCCCATCAGCGCGGTCCAGATCGAGCCAGGCATCAAACGAGCCTAGCACCGATCCGAGGAGGACTGTATCGGGATGGTGGAAGGGATCCGCTGTCCTGGCCGGGCAACCATCCGCAGGGAGCGGATCCATGAATCACATCCTCATCGTCGACGACGACCCCAACATCTGTCGGAGCATGCAGCGTGTCCTGGTCAGTGAGGGCTTCACGGTCACCACGGCCAAGGACGGCCCCGAGGCCATCCGAAAGCTCGCCGAAGGCAGCTTCGACGTGGCCGTCGTCGGCTACGACATGCCGGGCGTGGACGGGCTCAAGGTCCTGTCGCACATCCGAGAGGTGCAGCCCGGCTGCATCCGCATGCTGATGACCGGGTCCACGGACTTCCCGATGATCGTCGCGGCGGTCAACCGCGGCGAGGTGCTGCGGGTGGTCGAGAAGCCCTTCGAGCCGCGCGGCTTCCTGCGTCACCTGGGGGACGCCTACGCCTCGGTGCGGCGCATGGCGGACGTGCGCCAGGCCCAGAAGGTGGCCGTCGAGGCGAGCGAGCGCCGCATGCTGGACTCCTGCGTCCGCGAGCGCTGCATCCGCCTGGCCCTCCAGCCGATCGTGCGGGCCGAGGACGGCGAGGTCTTCGCCTACGAGGCGCTGCTGAGGAGCAGTCACCCGATCCTGGACGGGCCCATGTCCGTGCTGCGGGTGGCCGAGCGCCACAACCTGATGGACATGGTCGGCGCCGAGGTCTGTCGCCGCGCCGCGGACGTCCTGGAGCACCTGCACCCGGACCCGCTGCTGTTCGTGAACCTGCACCCCGCCCAGCTCGAGGATCGGCACATGCTGATCGACAGCCTGGGGCCGCTGCTGGGCAACGCGCACCGCATCGCCATCGAGATCACCGAGCGCAGCCGCCTGCAGGGCATCGGCGGCTGGGAGAAGAGCATCGACGAGCTCCAGGAGCGCGGCTTCCGCATCGCGGTGGACGACCTGGGCGCCGGCTACAACTCGCTGTCGGTGCTGGCCGACCTGCAGCCCGCCTTCATCAAGATCGACATGAGCATCGTGCGCAACGTCGACTCGGAGCCGCGCAAGCAGCGCCTGGTGGACCTGCTCGTCAAGTTCGGCGACGCCACGGGGGCCCTGGTCCTCGGCGAGGGCGTGGAGACCGAGCCCGAGGCGCAGACGCTGCGGACCTGCGGCATCCACCTGATGCAGGGCTACCACTTCGGGCGGCCCGCGATCTTCGACCCGGTCGCGCAGATGCGGCAAGCGAGCTGAGCTCAGCGGTACTTCTGCTCCTCGGTGGGCACGTACCAGCGCTCGAGCTGCACGAAGGCCGTGAAGGTGTTCTGCTCGACGTCGCGGAAGCGGCTGTGGATGGCGCCGACGTTGTCCTCCCAGAACAGGAAGGTCGCGGGCTGATCGGCGTAGACCAGGGCCTGGACCTGGCGCACCTTGTCCTGGGCGGCCTCAAGATCGCTGGTGGCCATGGCCTCGTCCAGCAGGCGGTCGACCTCGGGGCTCCGGTAGCTCATCCAGTTGTACTGACCGGTGCTGTGCCACTGGATCGTCGGGTCCACCTTGGGGTTGTTGCCGAAGCCCCAGAGGATGGCCTGGAAGTCGTGGGCGCGCGCCCGGCTGCTGAACAGGTTGGGCTCCAGCGCCTGGATCTGCAGGTCCACGCCGATCTGGGCCAGCTGGGCCTGCACGCGGATGACGACCTTCTCGGACTTCACGATGCCGTTCTGGATCATGACGGTCACCGTCATCTTCTGGCCGCCCCGGTCGCGCACGCCGTCGCCGTCGGTGTCCGTCCAGCCGGCCTCGTCCAGCAGGGCCTTGGCGGCCTCGGGGTCGTAGGGGAGCGCCTCGATGTCGGGGTTGATCCAGGCGCCCGTGTTGGGGCCCACGGTGCCCAGGCAGCGGCTCGCGTAGGTGTGGCCTTCGACCTCGAACATGTCCGAGATGATCCGGTCGACGTCGATGGCCAGGGTCATCGCTCGGCGGACCCGCGCGTCGCTGAACATCGGATCCGCGTTGTTCCAGCCCAGGTACTCCATGCCCGAGGCGGGCTCGACCAGCAGCTCGATCTCGGGGTGCTCGCGCTTGAGGGCCGGCACGTCGGGCAGCTCGACCTGGAAGAGCATGTCGACGCTGCCGTTCTCGAGCTCGATGAGCTGGGTGGCGTACTCGGGCACGATCTTGGTGATGACCCGGCTCAGGTGGGGACGCGGTCGGGCCACCACGCTGTCGTTGGGCTCCAGGACCAGCTTGGCCTCCTTGTCCCAGCTGGCCAGCTTCCAGGGGCCGGTGGCCATGGGCATGCGGCTGTACTCGTGGCCGCGGATGCTGCTGCGGTCGGCGTCGCGCAGCACGTGCTCGGGCAGCAGCCCGTGGCGCAGCTCGTCCATCATGTAGGGCTTGAGCCCCGCGTCGAAGAAGCGGAAGGCGACGTGACGGTCGTCGACCACCTCGACAGCCTCGATCTTCTTGCTGGCGGCGAACCAGTTGCTGGCGACGCTCTCGTCCAGGATCAGCTCGAAGGTGAAGGCCGCGTCCCTGGCCGTCACCGGCTGGCCGTCGCTCCAGATGATGCCCTCCATGAGCTGGAAGGTGACGGTCCGGCCGTCCTCGGACCACTCCCAGCTCTCGGCCAGCGCCGGCACGTGCAGCAGGCCCGTCTCGTCCGCGCGGCGCTCCACCAGGCCCAGCTGCGTGACGCCGATGTAGTACCCGGAGAGCTGGTAGGGGGCGACGATGGGGTTCAGGTTGCCGGGGTCGAAGTTGGCCGCGACCACCAGGGTGTCGCCGGCGACCGGGCCCGAGGCCGAGGTCGAGGGGGTCGAGGTCGAGGTCGACGCCGGGGTCGGGGAGCTACAGGCGAGCAGGGCAACGAGCACGTGGCCTCCGTGGCGGGACCGTGTGATAGCGCGGCATGCGCGTGATCAAGGGCTCGGAAGCCTACAGGACGCAGTCGACGGGGCCGGGCTGGGACCTGGGCCGGCCCGTCGTGACCATCGGCACGTTCGACGGCGTCCACCGCGGTCATCGGGCGCTGCTCGAGGCGCTGCTGGCTCGCAGCGTGGAGCTCGGCGTGCCCTCGCTGGTCTACACCTTCGAGCCCAGCCCTCGCCAGGTGCTGCAGCCCGAGAGCTGCCCGCCCCGGATCCTGCCGGTGTCCGAGAAGCTGCGCCTGCTGGAGCTGGCGGGCGTGGACATCGTGGTGGTCGAGGCCTTCGACGCGGCCCTCGGGGCCCAGCCTCCGGCCTGGTTCGCCGAGGAGATCCTGGGCCGGCGCCTGCAGCCCGTGGCGATGGTGGTCGGCTACGACTTCCGCTACGGAAAGGGGCGCGAGGGCGACGCCGAGCTCCTGCGCCTGCACCTGCCCGAGGTGCCGATCCAGTCCGTCGAGGCCCTGGTGTCCGATGGACGAACGGTCAGCAGCAGCGCGATCCGCGAGGCGGTGGCCGAGGGGCACCTGGACGAGGCGGAGCGCCTGCTGGGCCGGCCCTTCCACCTGGTCGGCACCGTGGTGCCCGGCGACCAGCGCGGCCGCGAGCTGGGCTTCCCCACGGCCAACCTGGACCGCGAGGGCGAGCTCCTGCCGCCCCCGGGGGTCTACGCCGTGCGCTGCGGTCCGGTGGGCAAGGAGCTCATCCCCGCGGTGGCCAACCTGGGCGTCCGGCCGACGTTCGGCAGCCGCCGCTTCGCGGTCGAGGTGCACCTGCTGGACTGTGACGTCGATCTCTACGGTCAGCTCATGCTGGTCGAGTTCGTGCAGCGCCTGCGCCCCGAGCAGCGCTTCGCCGGGGCGGACGAGCTGGTCGCCCGCATCCGTCGGGACATCGCGGAAGCGCGTGCCATCCTGATCGGGTGATCAGCGGACACACCCGCATCTTCGGCCTGGTCGGACACCCCGTCCGCCACAGCCTCTCGCCCGAGATGCACAGCGCGCTGTTCGCCCAGCTGGGGCTGGACGCCGTCTACGTCGCCTTCGACGTGGACCCCCGCCGAGCGGATCGGGTCGCGGACGCCATCCGCACCCTGGACCTGGTCGGCGTGAACCTGACGGTGCCCTTCAAGGAGGCGGTGCCGCCGCAGCTGGACCACTGCACGCAGGCAGCGCGGGAGGCCGGCGCGGTCAACGTCGTCATCAACGTGGACGGCTTCCTCACCGGCTACAACACCGACGGCGCAGGGCTGCTCGGTGCCCTGGACGAGGA
>CALGIB010000219.1 GCA_937915955.1 uncultured Pseudomonadota bacterium | reverse complement strand
GGGCGTGGGGCTCCGGTACAAGGCGCTGGGCTGATGTGGGCCCTGCTGCTGGGCCTGGCCTGCGAGCCCCAGGACATCCGCTACCCCTGCGAGCAGCGCTGGTTCGCCGACGAGGACCAGGACGGCTGGGGGGACCCGGACGACGCGGTCACGGCCTGCATCCGGCCAGAGGGGCGGGTCGCCAACGACCAGGACTGCGACGACGCGGACGACCAGATCGGACCGGAGCGCTGGTTCCGAGACGACGACGGCGACGGCTTCGGCGACGACGAGGGTGGCTCGCGCTACGCCTGCGCGCCCGAGCCCGGCCACGTGGACAACAACGCTGACTGCGACGACGAGGACCCCGAGGTGAGCCCGACCGCGGAGGAGATCTGCGGAGACGGAGCCGACCAGGACTGCGACGGGGTGGTGGACGAGGGCTGCTGAGCCTGCCCGCGGGGGCCGCAGCGTCGGGTCACTCCGCCTGGACGGCCAGGGCGGCCGCCGCCTTCTCGGCCGCCTCGCGCTCCCCCAGCAGGACCACCGCCTTGCACGAGCCCGACAGCTCGGCGTCCATGCTGGTCAGGACCTTGCTGACGCAGGCCGCCGCGCTCTCGGGGGAGCCCCTGGGGACCTCTACGCCGCTGGCCTTGCCCTGGCTCCAGGTCCAGGTGGCCTGCACCGCCCCGCCGGCCGGCGCGCAGGCGTCGAGGTCGGTCTTGTGGTGGGACAGCGTGCCCACGACCATGGCCGAGGCGAACAAGCCGCCGGACTGGAGCTCGCAGTGCAGGGTCTTTACGGCGAGCCCGTCGACCTCGAGCGCGTCGACCTGGACGGTGACGCCGGCGAGGGCGGGGCCCGAGAGCAGCGAGAGCAGCGAGAGCAGCGAGAGCATGAGGTCCCCAGGGAGCGCGTGGCTCAGTCTTCCTTGAACGAGAACCCGACGGTGGGGAGCGGCCTGGTGGGCAGCCCGCGGGCGATGCGCCCCAGCTCGTGCTTGCCGCCGGGGCTGATGTCCACCACCACGGCGCCCACGACGCCGTCCGCGCGGAGGTGCCGGATCTCCAGCGTCACCGGCACGTAGCTGTTCTCTTCGAGCTCCAGGTGGCCGCGCAGGCGCTGGCCGACCCGGAAGCTCAGATCTTCGGCGGTGAAGGCCAGGCCGGTCTCGCCCAGGTCGATCAGGTCCAGATCCACCAGCTCACCGTCCACCCCGACGCGCAGGAGCAGGCCGGCGTGGGCGCGCGCGCGCTCTCCTGTCCGGGGCTGGTGGCGCTCGATCTCGGTGGGCAGGACGACGATCAGGCGGCCGTCCTCGTTCAGGCCTTCGGTGGCCGCGTCGAAGGCGAAGCGCGCCTCTCCGGCCAGCCCCTCGACGCGGACGGGACCGCAGGGATCCGCGAGGAAGGCCGCGTCGTCCGGCACGAAGACCAGGCAGTCCCCTACCCGCTCGGCGAAGCGCCCTGCTCGCGGCGACCGATCCGGGCAGAGCAGGGTCACCCTCCCGTCCCCCAGCTCCCGCAGAAAACGACCGATGTAGGCCGCTCCGACGATCACTTCGTGCATGCACCCTCCAAGCCCGAGGCGAACATAGCCGGCTGCAGCGGCCAGCAAACTCGAATATGATTCGAAAATACAACTCATATTCGAGGTGACCCGTGCTCGATCTCGTCGCCCCGGGCCTGTGGACCGCCAGGGCCCCCCTGTCCTTCCTCGGCCTGCACTTCGGCGCCCGCATGACCTTGCTGGACACGGGCGACGGCTTGCTGCTGCACTCGCCGCTCGAGGCCACGCCCGAGCGGATCGCGGCGGTCCGAGCCAAGGGCCAGCTGCGCTGGCTGATGGGA
>CALGIB010000218.1 GCA_937915955.1 uncultured Pseudomonadota bacterium | reverse complement strand
CTCAGCGCAGGCCTACGCGCGGCTCTTCCCGCCTGGTCCCCTCGGGGCCCTGCCCGTGGGCTTCGCGGTCAACCACGAGCTCGTTCCGGGCAGCACACAGCTCCAGGACGGCGATGAGCTGGCCTTCATCCCGCCCGTCGGGGGTGGCTGATGTTCGTGCTCAGCGCCGAGCCCCTGGACGTGGCCGAGCTCCGGTCCAGGATCGCGGACGGCGGGCACGGCGCGGTCCTCGTCTTCGAGGGGGTCGCCCGCGACAACTTCGAGGGCCGGCCGGTCTCCGGCCTGGAGTACGAGGCCTACCCCCAGCTCTGCGACCCTGTCATGGAGCGGATCGAGGCGGAGATGGTAGAGCGCTGGCCTCGGGCGCGGCTGATCGTCGCGCACCGGACCGGCCGGCTGGCGATCGGCGACGTGAGCCTCGTGATCGCGCTCGGGACGCCCCACCGAGGAGCGTGCTACGAGGCCAGCCGCTTCGTGATCGAGGCGATCAAGGAACGCCTTCCGGTCTGGAAGAAGGAGCTGTACGCCGATGGCCAGGCGTGGAAAGCGAACCAAGGACCCGAAGCCGGGTGAGCGCGTCTGGCAGGACAAGCCGCCGGACGCCTACGACCTGCCAGACCTGAACCCCTACCTCAAGGTCTGCTGGGACTACGGCCGCCCGATCCTGCGCAGCGACGACGCCGCGGCCTGCCGAGGACGCTGGGCGCAGGAGTTCGGCCGCGGGGCGCCGCTCCACGTCGAGGTGGGCGTCGGAAACGGCTTCTTCTTCGCCGGCATGGCCGAGCAGCACCCAGATCGGAACTGGCTGGGCGTGGAGATCCGCTTCAAGCGGGTCTGGCTGACCGCCCGGAAGCTGCGAGCCGCAGGGGCCGAAGCCCAGGCCCGCCTGGTCCGCTACGACGGCGGCGCCCTGCCCGACCTGTTCGCCCCCGGCGAGATCGACGCGCTGTACATCAACCACCCCGACCCCTGGCCGCGGGGCAAGCACGCCAAGAACCGGCTGCTCGGCCCCGAGTTCATGGACACCTGCGCGGTGTTGCTGGCCGGGGGCGCGCAGCTGAGGCTGAAGACGGACCACCGCATCAACGTGGACGCCCTGGTCGAGGCCGCAGAGGCCCACCCGAGCTACCGCGTCCTGGGCCTGTCCGAGGACATCCGGGCCGAGGGCACGCCCTGGGGCGAGGACATCGTCACGAACTACCAGCGCAAGTTCTACGAGCGCGGTGAGCCCGTGTTCGCGGTGCAGGTCGAGCGCGTCGACGGCTGAGCAGCAGCGACAGCAGCGCCGGGGCCAGCCCCCCTGCCCCTCCGCCGCAGCCGCAGCCCTCGAGCAGGTCCTCCCGCGGGTCCGTGTCGTCTATGTACTCGGCCAGGTTGGAGGCCGCGTCGCGGTCTGGATCCTCGGCCGCGTCGTCCCGACCGTCGTCCAGCGGCCACCGCCGCTCCCAGGCATCCGACATGCCGTCGTGGTCGTCGTCGCGGGGCATCACCACGTCCAGCCCGCCCCGCAGCGAGGCCGCCCGGACGGTGAGCAGCTCCAGCTCCCGCGCGTCCGGCGTGCCCGGCCAGTGGATGGGCACGTAGTCCAGGTCGCCGGGGCAGTAGGCCGTGAAGCCGAACTCCAGCCGGAACTCTCCAGCCGGTAGGCCGTCCATCGACCAGCGGCCGTCCTCGTCGCTGACCGCCACCTCCGGGTCCAGGTCCTCGTCCGTGGGCAGCAGGCTGACGCTCGCGCCGTAGACCGGCAGGCCAGCCTCGTCCTGGATGCGCCCCTCGACCCAGGCTCCGGGCTCGAGCTCCACAGCGACCGGCTCCAGCGGCTCGACGCTGGCCTCGAACCACGCCAGGTCGCCGCTGGCGTCGCGCGCGTAGTCCTGCCGGAACCCCTCGGCCTCGGCGTAGACGTAGAGCGCGTGCGGCCCGGGGTGCAGGCGACGCACCTCGAAGCTGCCGTCGGCCTGGGCCTGGGCGCCGACGCCCACCCGGAAGCTCTCGTTCCAGGCCAGCAGGGTGACGCCCGAGAGGTCCTGGTCGCTGCCCGTCAGCTGCCCGCGCAGCGTGGCCTCGACGGGCATCCAGATGTCGTAGTCGAGCAGCGCCCCGCCCTCCTCGACGGGCTCCGAGGCATCGGGCACCGGGCTGTCCGGGTAGTAGGTCATCGACCAGCCCTCCAGGCTGCCCCAGCCGATGACGTCGCCGGCGGGTACGCCCTCGGCCACGAAGGCGCCGTCCTCGCCCGAGCTGACCGTGCGCACCTGGCTCGAGCTGTAGAGGTGCACCGAGGCGCCGGCCACCGGGCCCAGCTCCGAGTCGAGCGCGCCCTCGACCCGCGCCCCGACGAGCACCTCGACGTCGCCGATCTCCGTGGCCGAGCCGAGCCGGGCGGCCCAGGTGAGGCCCTCGTTCGAGCTCGTTACCCCTCCAGGGTACTGGTCCGGGATGTGCTCTCCCCGCAGCTGACAGAGGTAGGGCTCGTCCCGGTCGGGCTCGCTGTCCAGGCCCTGGACGACGAAGCGGCCCCCGGCGTCGGAGAGCGCGCCGCGGCGGACCTGCGCGCTGCGCTCGCCCACGCCTCGACAGCTCACCTCGACGTCCTGGAGTGGTAGCCCCCCGGCGTCGACCAGAGCGCCGGTGAGTGAGCCCCCTTGGGGCAGCCGGAAGTCCAGATCGGCCAGCCGCTCGTCCCCCTCCACCACCAGCACGGAGCCGTCGCAGAAGCGCCAGGCCGCCGGCCAGAAGCGCTCGACCTCGGGCAGCTCCTCGGGGAAGGCCCGCAGGCGGTAGCGCCCGGGCTCCACCTCGAGCGAGAAGCGACCGTCCTCGTCGGTGCTGCCCCCGACGCCCGCCAGGCGGCTGTCGTAGGCGGCGACGGTCACGCCGGGGAGCGGCTCACCCTCCCAGCTCGTCACCCGCCCCGAGAGCGTGCCCGCCAGGCTGAGGCTGGTCCACGTCCAGATCATGGGCGCCAGCGTAGCCGATGAGCTGCTGGGCCTCCTCCAGCCCCAGAGGACCGAGGCCGCGCTCCACCAGCCACTTCACGGCCCGCCCGCTGGGGTCCAGCGGCAGGAAGCGCGTGGTCTCGGCGCGCCAGTCGTGCTCGTGCTGCTGGATCAGCGCCACGAGCCCGTCGAGGCGAGGGTGCCCGCCCGAGCAGGCCACCAGGACCAGCTCACTGTCCTCGGGCGGCTCCGCCTCGAGCAGATCGAGCAGCCGGTGCTGGAACAGCGCGCGGCGCAATGCACCGCCAACATCGAAAAGATGTCGCAGGAACTGATCGACGCCAAGCTCGACGCGTTGATCATCATCGGCGACGACCAGCACGAGCAGTTC
>CALGIB010000217.1 GCA_937915955.1 uncultured Pseudomonadota bacterium | reverse complement strand
CGATCGAGCCCGAGTGCAGCGCCCAGAACGGCAGCGACAACGACTGGTACCGAGTGGGCGAGTACGACCACGCCTTCGCCTACAAGCGCGTGATGCTCGACTTCTGCGGGCGCAGCCCCCGCTACGAGGAGGTGCAGGCCTTCGCGGGCCGCGGCGATCAGGACGAGGTGCTGCAGGAGACGCTGTCCCTGTGCCTGCAGTCGCCCTACTGGGACGAAGTGCTCGAGGAGCTGGCCACCCAGGTCGTGCAGCCCGTCGGCCCGCCCACGGACGTGAACATCCTCGGCAACTGGGAGTGGGACCTGCGGCTCTGGGCCTACACGATGAGCGGCGACCGCGACGCCGCCGAGGTCCTGACGGCCTCCTACTACGTGGTCGAGGACCCCGCGGGCAGCGGCATCCTGGCGCCCATCTACGAGCCGCGCGACGACCTGGAGCTCTACGCCCAGCCCCTCGAGCGCGAGCACCGCTACGGCCTGATGACCACCCGCTACGCGCTGGCGATGCGCGTGATGTTCAGCCGCGTCCCGCGCACTCTGACCGCGCACGCCTACCGACAGATCCTGGGCCTGGACATGAGCCGGAGCGAGGGCCTGTTCCCCGTCGACGAGCTCGACGGCGCCTACGACTGGCCGGCGCCGCGCGACGTGGACGACAAGGGCGTCTGGCAGGAGGGCTGCGCCGGCTGCCACACCACGCTGGACCCCATGAGCTACCCCTGGGTCCGCTACAACGGCATCGACCTGGACGGTGACACCACCGGCGTCTACCTCGAAGACCGCGTGACCGAGGAGCTGCCCAGCGTCGAGGGGTGGCTGCTGGGCGAGCCCGTCGAGGGCCCCGATGACTGGGTCGAGGTGGCCGTCGCCAGCGACGCCTTCAGCCAGCGGACCACCGAGATCTTCTGGACCTACCTGATGCGTCGAGCCCCCTACTCCTGCGAAGACGAGGAGTTCGAGGCCCTCTGGACCGACCTCCGCGACAACGGCCGGAACGTCGAGCGCATGCTCTCGCTGTTGGTGGCCTCCGAAGCCTACGGGGTGCCCTGATGCTGCTGCTCCTGGCCTGCACCGGAGGGACCTCGCCGACGCCGCCCGAGGACGACGTCCGCCCCCAGGACAGCGACCTGCCCGAGGTGACCGAGTTCGCCCCGGCGTCCCGAGCCTCGCTGAAGATGAAGCGCTGGCGACAGCTCAGCCTGGACCTGCAGGGCGCGCTCGAGCTGACCGAGGACCAGGTCTGCCGCGAGGCGGGGCTCTACGACTGCGCCGCCCTGCACGTGGTGCCCCTGGGCGGGCTGTCCCGGGACAACGGCGTGTTCCAGCCTCGCCAGGAGCTGGCCGTCACGACCACGCTGGTGGTGGAGCGGGTGACGCTGCAGGCTTGCTGGAATCGCCTCGAGCTGGATCGCGCGGCCGCCACCCCGCTGGTCTTCCACGCCGGACTGCTCGACGGCGCCGAGGCCAGCCAGGACGAGCTGGAGGCTCAGGCCACCGAGCTGGTGCGGCGCTTCTGGGCCCGCGATCCCCAGCCCGAGGAGCTGGCGCTGCTGACCGGTCTGCGCGAGGGCGTGGTCGAGGACGGCGGCGGCGACGCCGAGTGGGCCTGGCTGACCTGCTTCACCGTCGGCACCGCGACCGAGGCGCTGCTCTACTGATGCAGATCACACGCCGACACCTGCTCGGATCGGGCCTGGCGCTGGGCGCCTCGGGCCTGCTCCTGCCTCGGCTGGTGCGGGCCGAGGACGACGGCCCCCGCTTCCTCATCGTGCTGGGCTGCTTCGGCGGCGCGCAGATGATCGACTGCTTCATGCCCATCGATCGCTCTGAGGCCTACCTCGACGCCAACCGCGGCGTGGTGATCAGCCACGACACGAGGACCGTCGGCAACATCCGCAGCGTGGACCGCAGCACGCCCACCAGCTTCCTGAGCCGCCACGGCCACCAGACCGTGGTCATGGGCACGATGGGCAGCTCGGTGAACCACTTCGTCGCCCAGGGCCGCAGCATCAACGGCCGGGACGTCTTCGACGGCCGCACCATCACGGAGGCGGTGGCCGCGGCCTACGGCGGGGGCATGGCCCTGCCGAACGTGAACATGGGACGAGGCGGCTACACCCAGCCCGGCAGCGACGTCACGCTGGATCCCCGCTACCAGCAGGAGATCGTCGTCAACCCGGTGACCTTCGCGCTGTCCACCCACGGCCACGCGGGCATCCTGCCGCTGGGCGAGCACCCCGCCCAGGACCGCGAGCTTCGGGCCGCCATGGTGGACCGGGCCCGAGCGCTTCGGGACGGCCCGCTGGAGGAGGCCAGCCCCTTCGGTCGCACCTTCAGCGGCAGCCGGGTGCGTCGGGATCTGCTGGTCGCCCGAGGCAGCAGCGACCCGCAACTCGAGGTCCAGGAGCTGATCCGGGAGCTGCTCTATGTGCCCGACATGGGTGATGTGCTGCCCCTGTCCGAGTACGGACTGAGCCCCAGCGACGAGACCGGGCTCATCCAGTCCATGCTGCCCGGCGCCTTCCCGGTCACGACCACCGGGACGCCGTCGGACCGCCTCCAGGCCCAGGCGGCGCTGGCCTACCTGCTCATCAAGACCGGCACCAGCTGCGCGGTCACGCTCACCGAGCCCGGCACCGACGGCTTCCTGGCCTTCGACAACAGCCACACCGGCCACGCCTCGGCCCAGGCCACCCACTGGGACCGCGTGCTCGACACCGCCAGTCGCCTGATCCAGCTGCTCGATTCCAGCGACTATGTGGGCCCCGAAGGCCCCACGGGCGAGAGCCTCTGGGACCGAACGATGATCGTCTTCGCGACCGAGTTCGGACGCGACAAGTGGGACACCGGCTCGGGCTTTGGCACCGGGCACCACCTGAACAACGGCCTGCTGGTGGTCTCGCCGATGCTGGCGGGCGACCAGTCGCTGGGCGAGCCCGACCCCGACAACGGCTTCATCTGCGGCTTCGACCCGGACACGGGCCAGCCCACGCCCTTCACCGGGCTGTCGCCGGGCGAGGACCCGCTGTTCTCGGACGAGCGCACGCCGCCCACCGAGGAGCGGGTCTTCGGCGGCCTCCTGGACGTGCTGGGGGTCGAGTTCGAGGGGCAGGAGACGCTGCCGGTCTTGAAGGCATGAGCGAGCGCAGCGTCGCCGTGGTGGCCGCCGAGCTGCAGCAGCTCGAGAAGGCCCGCGCGGACGGAGCGCTGCCCGAGGCCGCCTACGTGGCTGGCAGGCAGGCCCTGGTCGAGGAGCTGAACCAGCTCTCCAGCGACGCCCGGAGGCCGGAGCCGGAGCCGGAGCCCCAGCCTGAGGAGGGGCCCATCGTGCCCCTGTTCTGGTGGCGCATCCAGCTCGACCCCGACGAGAGCCCTCGGCCCTATCAGCTGAGCTGGGCCCTGCTGGTCGGCTATCTACTGTTCCAGGCCTGGGCCGGGGACTGGGGCTGGGTCGGCTGGCTCGCCGGCTTCGCCAGCAGCCACGCCATCGCCTGGATGGTGGTCGACGCCCGCCAGATGCGCCGGGCCGGCGTCGAGGGTGCCCTGTCCAGGATCGAACCCTGGAAGTGGGGGCTCTTCGGCGTGGCCCTCTGGATCGTGGCCATGCCCATCTACCTGTACCTGAGGGCACGCGAGCGCCACATCCCCGGCTTGGGCTCCGGGCTGGGACTCGCCGGCTTCGCGGCGGCGGTCCTGGTCGCCTCGATGTTCGGGCTGGGCGCCCCCGTGATCTCCTGGGAGTGCGTCCCGACGGGGGGCGCGGTCGAGTGCTCCTACTGGAACGAGTCCTCGAGCGCAGGACAGGCCTGCTTCGACCTGGTGCTGGACTGCCCGGATGGGGTGCACCGGAGCGGACAGGGCTGCAGCAACGCAATCCCGGGCGGGGGCAGCGACGTCGTCCAGTTCATCGAGTTCAGCCCGCCCCTGCGCACCTCGACGCTGGCCTGCGAGCTGTCCTTCGAGGACGCGGCCGTCTACTGAGGGCGCTCAGCGGC
>CALGIB010000216.1 GCA_937915955.1 uncultured Pseudomonadota bacterium | reverse complement strand
GTCCTGCTTGGCGGCCAGGGCGACAGCCCGCTTCAGCGCGGGCAGCGCGGCCCCGCCCGCCTGAGCCAGCACCAGCGCGTAGGCGATGCTGGCCGCTGCCTGGCGAGGGTCGCGCTTGAGCGCGATCTCGAGCTCGGCGCGGGCCTCGCCCAGCTGCCGCCGTCGCATCAGCGAGAGCCCCAGGTGGTAGCGCAGGACGGCGTCGTCGCTGAGGTTGTGGCAGGCGATCCGCGCGGCCGTCTCGGCCTGCTCTGGCTTGCCCAGCAGGTCCGCGACGATGCAGGCGGCCAATGCGGCCTGGCGGTGGAAGCCGTTGTCGGCCTGGGCCCGCTCGAAGAGGTCCAGGGCCTGGGTGGGGTCGCCCTGGGAGAGCAGCCTCAGGCCCTGGCCGTAGGGGCCGTCGATGAACTCGTCCGGCTCGGGCAGGGGCTCGAGATCGACCAGCTCGGGCGCGTCCCCGGCGTGCTCGCCCATGGCGCTGAGCACCAGCCCGCAGTCGGCGCTGTGGTGGAAGGCCACCAGCGACTCCACGTCCTGCCCCTCGGCGCGCTGGAGCACCCTGAGCAGCGCGAAGAAGGCCTCGCGGCTGTCGCAGGCGCCGTAGGTCTCGAACCGGAACAGGTAGAGCAGGTAGCCGGGGCCTCGAGCGCGCCGGACGAAGTAGTTCTGGCCGTGCTCCAGGTCGGCCACCCAGCGTACGTCCAGGTCCATCGGATCGCCGCCGTAGAAGCGGCGCAGGAAGGCGGCGACCTCGCCCGCGTACTCGCCGGCCAGCGCCCCCGGAGAGTCGTCGCGCTGAATGCCCGACCAGCCGTAGCGGTGGAAGTAGCTCTTGCGCAGCTGCTCGATCCGCCGGCGGCAGTGGCGCACCTCGGCGTCCACGACCTGGACGTCCTCGTAGCGGCCCGACGCCGAGGCGATGCGACGCTGGTAAAGCCGGATGCTCGCCTCGAAGCCATACCGACGGATGACACCATCCCGCCCGACGATCTCCACGGGGAAGTCGACGAGCTGGGTGTAGTCCTTGCGCGAGTAGCGCCTGAGCTTCTTGGACTTTTCCATCGGTGTGGCCGGTACGCCGATCCGAGCGTAGCATCGAAGAGTCAGGATCACCCTCTGTGAAATATCGGGCCAAACCCCACGTAGGTTAGGCGCCCATCACCCAAAGGAGGCACCCAAACTGGCCCTTCGTCTGGTCAAGGAAGCAGTCGACGAGCGCGAGCGAATCCTCGCGGCACGCGACGGTGATCCGTCCGCCCGCGAGTGGCTGATCCGCCAGTACACGCCGGCGGTCTACCGCTTCGTCTACCGCATGCTCCGCAACGAGCAGGACGCCCGGGACGTAGCGCAGGACACCCTGATCAAGGTGATCAAGAACCTGCACCGCTACGACCCGAACCGGAAGTTCTCCACCTGGGTCTTCGGCATCGGCCGGAACACGGCGATCGACTGCCAGCGCAAGCGGCGCCGCATGGGCGACGCGCCCAAGCGGGAGCTGGCCTACGAGGGCCCCTCGCCCATGGAGGAGACCAGCCGCGAGCAGCGCGCGAGCCGCCTCCACGAGGCCCTGGGCCAGCTGCCCCCGAAGTACCGAGAGGTGCTGGTGCTCTACCACTTCGAGCACCTGAAGTACCAGGAGATCGCCGACACGCTGGACATCCCCATCGGCACGGTGATGAACCGGATCTTCCGCGCCCGTCAGCGCCTGCGGGTGCTCTACGACGCCGAGGTGTCTGGATGATCGACCACCCCAGCGAGACCCTGCTCCGTCGCTTCGCCGAGGGCGAGCTGGACGAGGCGCTGGCGGTCGAGCTGGCGCTTCACCTGGACGACTGCCCTCGCTGCTCGACCCAGGTGCACGCGATGGACGAGCTCGCCTCGGCCTACGCCAGCGTGGAGGATCCGCTGATGCCCGAGGGTCTGGTCGCGCAGGTGCTCGAGGCGACCCTGGATCTCCCCATCGAGACCGGCGCGCCCGAGCTGGGCTGGCTCGAGGGACTCGGGGGCCTCCGCGTCCCCACTCGGGAGCTGCTGGCCTCGCTAGGGCTGCTGTCCGCGGCCGGACTGGTGCTGCTGGTGCTGGGCGACCCCGCCGATCTGGCGACCGAGGCCGCGCTCACCGCCAGCGCCGTGGTCACCGCCGGTGACATCGTCCTGGGCGAGCTGGCCGGCGCATCCTGGATGCTCATGCCCATCGCGGCGGCCGGCTTCCTGGCCAGCCTCCTGCTGGCGACCGGCTTCGGCCAGCGCCCGCTGCCCTTCTCTCAGGGCCCTCGAGACTGGTAGGCCCGTGCTCGCCTCCACCTTCCTCCTGACGCTGAGCGTCGCTCAGGAACCTGCCGCCGCCGAGCTGGTGCTGCAGGCCGAGACCCAGGCCGAGCAGACGCAGGCCGAGCTCGCGCCCGCGCTGACCCCCGCTGAGGTCCAGCCCCAGGCCGAGCTGCTCTCCCGGCTCGAGATCGCCGAGCAGCGACTCCAGGCGCTGGAGCGTCAGCAAGCGCTCGAGGCAGCCCACCGGGACACCGGCAGCCCCGTGGGCGAGGCCGTGGTCATCGCCCCCGAACAGAGCCTGCCCGAGGCCGTGGCCTTCGGCGCCCCGGTGCACGTCCACGGCCAGGTGACCGGCAAGGCGGTGTCCTTCGGCGGTGACGTGCGCGTGTTCAACGGCGGCCAGGTCGAGGGCGACGCGGTCTCCTTTGGTGGTCGCGTCATCGTCGAGCCGGGTGGCGTGGTCCAGGGCGACCGTGTCTCCTACGCCGAGCCCAACGCGCGGGCGGCAGCAGCCGTCGTCCGCACCGACTCCGGCCCTCGGGGCTGGCTGCGGGACATCGCGCGCAAGCTGGTGATGCTGCTCACCGTCGCGGGCGCGGGCGTGCTGGTCGTGGGGCTCTTCCCGCGGCACGTGGCCAACGTCGCCGGTGCCATCAGCGCGCGCCCCATGCGGGCCGGCCTGGCCGGCGCCGGCTGGTCGCTGGGTGCGAGCGTCGTCGTCATCATCCTGGGCCTGACCGTGCTGCTCAGCCCCATCGCCCTGGCCGTCGCGCTGGCCCTGGGCGTGGCCTGGCTCCTGGGCTTCGTCGGCCTGTGTCAGGCCCTCGGTGACCGCCTGCCCATCGCCAACCCCGGCCTCAGGCGCTGGCTCGCCTTCTTCGTCGGCGTGACCGTGTTGACCTTCGTGGGCTCCCTGCCCTTCGTGGGCCAGGTCCTGCTCGTCCTGGTCGGCCTCGTCAGCGTGGGCGCGGCGCTGCAGACGCGCTTCGGCACCCGCGAGCTGGACTGAGCGAGGGCCCGCGGCTCAGACCCAGCCTCGGGCGAACAACAGGGACAGCACGAGCAGCAGCGCGACGAGCGTGCTCCGCTCGCTGCGGAGGGCCCTGGAGGCCTGCCAGCGTCCGGGCCTGGGCTCTCCGACGGGGAGCCAGCGGGGCACCCGGGTCAGGTAGTCGGCGTAGGCATCGCCCAGCTTGTCGACGAGGTTGGCCTCCTCCCAGCGCACGATCGCGCTGTACTGCAGGGCCATCCAGGCCGCCCACATCAACCCCCAGCCGGGGCCGGACAGCAGGCCCAGGCCCAGCCACATCAGGCCGTTGCCCAGGTACAGCGGGTTTCGACACAGCGCATAGGGCCCCGCGTCCACCAGCCCGGAGACGCTGTCGCCGCGCGTCCGGCTGGGGCCGCCGATGTGCCCGACCGAGGCCAGGCGTAGCGCCTGACCGGAGGCCACCACCAGCAGGCCGAGCCAGCTCCAGCCCCCGCTGGGGCCGACGACCAGCTGCAGAGACAGAAGCGGCACCGGGAGCCAGCCCCGGTGCCGAAAGAGCCAGGCGCCGAGAGGCGAAGCCGGGCTCAGCGACCGCCCTGCAGATCCGTCTTCAGGGCCGCCGCGATGCCCGCAGAGTCGGACGCCTCGAGCTGCCCGACGGCCGCAGCGAGCCCCTCGTCCACCTCGTAGGCGGCGGCCAGATCCGAGTCCGCCTTGTCGGCGTCGCCCACGGCTCCGGCAGCCGCGGCCAGCACCAGCAGGACCCGAGCGCGTCGCGAGGGCTCGAGCTCGAGCTCGGCCGCGCGCTGCGCCAGGTTGGCCGCCTCGGCCGCGTCCTGCTTTCGCAGGGCCAGCT
>CALGIB010000215.1 GCA_937915955.1 uncultured Pseudomonadota bacterium | reverse complement strand
GCGGCGCGGACCTGATGAGCCTGTACGGCTACGAGCGGCCGACCACGCCAGAGCTTCAGGCCATCGCGAAGGAGGGCGTGCTGTTCACCCAGGCCCGCACCAGCTCGGCGTGGACCAAGCCCAGCACCGTGGGCTTCCTGACCTCGCTGCATCACTCGGTGGTCGGCGGCTTCACCAAGAACGAAGACCGCATCCCGGACGGCGTGGTGACCATGGCCGAGCACTTCCACGGCGCCGGCTACCAGACCGCGGTCTTCACCAGCAACCCCTTCGCCGGCTCGATGAGCGGTCTGGAGCGCGGCGTCGACGTCTTCCGCGACCAGGGCGCCACGCCCAACTCGACCAGCTCGGCCCAGCTGCACGAGGACTTCTGGCAGTGGCGCGAGGACTGGCCCGGCCAGCCCTGGTGGGTTCACATCCAGAGCACCGACGTGCACGAGCCGCACACGCCGACCGAGCCCTTCGCTGGCAGCTACGCCAGCGAAGACAGGCGGCACCAGTTCGAGGCCTGGTGGGCCGAGGTGCATCAAGTGCGCATCGACGCGGACACGGTGCTGGGCCAGTACAAGGCGAGGCTGAGGCACATGGGCGTGGACCCCCGCGAGTTCTTCCGCACCCAGTGGGACCTCTACGACGAGACGATGAGCCACAACGACGCCACGCTGGGGCAGCTGGTCGCGGACCTGAAGGCCCGCGGCGAGTGGGACAACACGATCCTGATCATCGGGGCCGACCACGGGCACCCGGCGGGCAGCTTCTCCCGCTTCGGTCGAGGCCTGCTCGAGCCCCAGCCCGAGGACTGGGAGGGAGCCCTGGCCGACAGCTACCGCACCCACGTGCCCTTGCTGGTGATCTGGCCGGGACACCTGCCCGCGGGCGCCGTCATCGACGAGCCGGTCTCAATGATCGACCTGCTGCCGACCGTCCTGGACCTCGCGGAGCTGCCGCCGGCCGAGGTCCAGCAGGGCCGAAGCCTGGCGCCGCTGATGCGGGGCGAGGCCTGGGAGAGCCAGCCGCTGGTGCTCGAGCAGGTCCAGGCCTACGAGCCCACCGGCGAGATGGTCGGCCACATCGAGCTCATCGACGGGCGCTGGGCGGCCAGCCTGGAGGTGGTGCCCGAGGGCCTCGCCGAGGTCCACTCCGCCTCACACAGCCTGGTCACCGCCGGCGGCTGGCGAGCCGCGCGGCCTCACCGGCCCGAGACCCCCGACCTGCTGCTCTACGACCTGGAGAGCGACCCCTTCTGCACCCGGAGCGTCAACGCCGAACACCCCGAGCTGGTCGAGCGCTACACGCGCGAGCTGACCGAGCGCTACGCCGCCCACCAGCAGCTGGCCGCACACTTCGGCGGCGCCAGCTCGGGCGAGGTGGGCCAGCGACAGCTCGAGGCGCTGAGGGTGCTCGGCTACATCCAGTAGATCTGGTGGCTCTGATGAGTCGAGTCCGGATACATTCGCCTCATCATGTGAGCCGATTAGGGGCCCTATTCGGCTCAACTCCACCGGAGGCTCCCATCCCCTACATCTGGCCGCACCCCGACTGGCCGGACCTCCGGTGGGACGACCGCAGGCTCCTGGAGTCTGTGGCTCAGCTCGCCCAGCTGCGGGGTCGGCTGCTGTCCGAGGTAGACGCGCTCGGCCTGGCGCCTGGGGCTCGACGGCGGAGGCCTCGCCCCCCGAAGGCGTGACGTCGAAGGGCTCGTCCGAGGAAGCTCGGGAGGGCGGAGCACCGGCTTTCAGCTCGACTCATCGGGGCTCGGGCAGGGACGGCACGAGGGCAGCCTACCGAGCCCTTCAGAGCGGCCCGCGCCCGACCTGGCCGAGCAGCTTGCGCAGCACGTCCATGCGCAGCGGCTTGGGAAGGAACGCGTCCATGCCGGCGGCGAAGCAGGCCGCTCGGTCCTCGTCCAGCGCGCTGGCGGTGAGCGCGACCAGCGTGAGCTGGCCATCCTCCAGGCGCACCCGCCGGGCGACCTCGAGGCCGTCCACGCCGGGCATGTGCCGGTCCAGGAGCACCATGTCCGGCCGGCACCTGCGGATCTCGGCCAGGGCCTCCTCGCCGGAGCTCGCCTCGGTCACGCTGGCCCCGAGCGCCTGCAGCATGTGCCGGGCGATGACGCGGTTGGTGGCCAGGTCGTCCACCACCAGCACGTTCAGGCTGGGCAGGTCCTCGACGGGCTCGTCGGGCCGCCCCTGGGTCTCGCGCAGCTCGAGCAGCTCGTCGATCAGGCCCAGGAGTTCATCGGAGCTGTCTTTGAGGCGAAGCAGGTGCTCGCGCTGGAGGCCGTATTCGGGCAGGTCCCGCGACAGCAGCTCGACGCTGCCTACGATGGCGTTCAGCGGCGTGCGCAGCTCGTGGCTGACGTTGCTGAAGAAGCGGCCGCGGGCGGCGCTGGCCTCCTCGGCGCGC
Source organism: uncultured Pseudomonadota bacterium (assembly GCA_937915955.1). GTDB lineage: Bacteria > Myxococcota_A > UBA796 > UBA796 > CAJQPC01 > JAAESX01. Next base: position 5,594 of record CALGIB010000215.1, on the reverse strand, counting down.
TGGCGCTGGATGCGCTCCTCGTCCCGCGAGGCCGCGAGCTTCTGGGTGGCCTGGGCCTCGAGCAGGGTCGAGGTCGAGGCCACCGAGGCCACCAGCAGGGCGAAGGGGAAGGCGGCGACCAGGTTGAAGGCCCAGGTGGCCACGGGGACGCCCGCCGGCAGCAGCGGGTCCAGCCACCACAGCCCCAGGATGACCGGCAGGCTGAGCCAGCCCAGGATCACGGCTGTGCGGACGTTGTGGATGAGCGCGGCGTAGAGCGGCGGGACCGCCAGGAAGATCAGGAAGGGCGAGTCGACGCCGCCGGTGAGCAACACCGCGAAGGCCTCGAGCAGGTAGCAGCAGGCCAGCAGCCACCGGGCGCCTGGCTCGGGGCGGCCCGAACTCCGAATCAGCGGTCCGGTGCCCAGCAGGAGCGCCGCGCAGCCGACGGAGGCCAAAGCGACGGCCGGAACCCTGGCCACCAGCCACCACAAGGGCGCCGACACCATCAGGGTGGCGTGGATCGCCATGGAGAGCAGCAGCGTGAGGCGAGCCTGGGCGGCCTCCCGCTCGGGCAGCTGAGCGGCGGCGCCGATCCGGGGAGCCAGGAAGAGGTTGAGAGCCGGCGCGATGCCGCTCGACACGTCCAGGATCCAGCGCTGGTAGGGGGGCTGTTCCGTCATGGTCCGCTCGGCATACGTCCTGCCGCCAGAGGGACGATACCGGCGCGTGAGACTTGCGAAAGGGCCAAAAACAGCCAGAACCCTGGCCATTCCTTGCGGCCACCCTCGTGGGAAAAGAGCACAAGCCGCCCACACACTCGGGATGGCCGCCGAGCAGCTGACCACAACGGATTGGCCGAGCGCCGAGGTCGACGATCACGTACTGTTGACGCGGCACGCCGACAGCGGGAAGCACCCACCCGGAGAGACCGCGCCCCTCCGGGTGTTCGTTCCACCAGCGCGGCAACAGGTGTGCGACGTGGCTGACAAGACCCCCAGGAAACAGGAAAAGGCGAAGAAGCTCACGCCCAAGGAGAAGAAGGCCAAGAAGAAGAGCAAGCAGGCCGCCAAGGACGGGACCGGCCTGGTCGGCGCCGCGGCGAAGCGGGGCTAGGCTCGGGGAGGCGTGGCGCGGACCGTTATCGGGCGCTCGTCGGCCCGCTAGAAGTCCGCGCGCACGCCCAGGAACGGCCGGGCCGGCAGGTGGGTGAACATGCCCTCGGTCAGCTCGCCGTCCTGCACCGTCACGATGGGCACGAAGTCGCTCTTGAAGTTCGCGACGTTCAGCACCTCGACGTAGACGGACAGCCGGTAGTTGTCCATCGCCTTGCGCCACTCGGCCCGCACGTCGATGTTGTGGAAGTCGCCGAGGCGCTCGTTGTTCAGCCCGGTCAAGACCACCGTGTCGCCCTGGCCGCTCCAGTCCACCGAGCTGTTGGGCCGGCCTGTGTGGAAGCTGTAGCGCACGGTGCCACGCCAGCGCGGCGTGACCTGAAGCTCGACGCTGGTCCCCAGCGTGTGGCGCTGGTCCTGGGCCGGCGAGATCGTCTGCGCAAAGGTCTCGTTCAGGGGGTTGAAGCGGGTTGCGACCAGGTAGCTGTAGGTGGCCATGCCCGAGAGCCTCCCGGCCCGCGCGCCCAGCATCAGGTCCACGCCCTGGTTGCGACCGCTGCCCTCGTTGGTGTAGCTGGTGCCCGCCGCGACGGCCTCGGCGTTGTCCGGGCTGACGACCAGGTCCGTCAGCTCGATGCGGTAGGCCTCGACCCGGAACAGGCCACCGGCCTCCTCGCCCGGCAGGGGGAAGCCCTGGTCCAGGCCCAGCACGAAGTGCATGGCCTTCTCGCTGGTCAGGTCCGGGTTGCCGAGCTGGTCGTCCAGGACCCGGGGATCCTGGGGCGTCCGGTGGTACATGCCCCAGGCCACCTTGGGCACGGTGCCGGTCTTCAGCGGCACGCTCAGGCCGGCTCGCGGGGACAGCAGCAGCTCGTCGGTGGCGCCCGTCCAGGTCGTGCGCAGGCCGCCGCGCAGGCGCACCGGTCCGTTCCAGGTCTCCTGCACGTAGGCGCTGGCCTCGGGGAAGGAGAAGGCCTCGTCCAGCTCGATGAGCTCGACCTGGTAGTCGGACAGGGCCGAGCTGTACCAGGTCGGCAGGGCCCGGCGGTCCTCGATGCTGCCCTCGGCGTCGACGATGACGTAGGAGGCGTCCACGCCGGCCTGCACGACGTGCCTGTCGGGGCTCCACGTCAGGTCGGTGCGGCCGAAGGCGCGGTGGCTGTTGATGTCCTCGCTGAACTCGCCGCCCAGGTCGCGCAGCAGGTGGGCCTTGTCGCGCGTCCAGGCCGCGGTGGTCTGCCACTCGAGCTGGTCACTGGCCTGCATCAGGTGGTCCAGGCTGACCAGGCTGAGGCTGTTCTCGAGCTCGAAGGTCGCGTCCACGGTGACCAGGGTGTCGCCGCCCTCGTTGTTCACGATGCCCAGGCTGTCACCGCTGCGCATGGCCGTGAACATGACCCGCTGGTTGTCGGCCGGTCGCCAGGCGAAGCGGGCCGAGAGCTCGCTGAACTCGGGCGCGGCGAAGCTGGTGTCGATGACGTTGGCCCACTTCATGACCTGGAAGTAGGACTCGAGGTAGGAGCGCCGCGCGGCCAGGGCGACGCTGCTCTTCTCCCCGATGGGGCCCATGACCAGCAGGCGGAGCGAGCTGGCCGAGATGTCCACGGCGCCGTCGACGTCGTGGCCGTCCTGGCGAGGGCTGCCGTCCCAGGTCTCGACCGAGAGCACCGCCGAGGTGCCCGAGGGCACGTCCGCCGGCGCGGTGCCGGCGAAGAACTGCACCCGCTGGATCAGGTCGGGGTTGAAGATGCTGTTGAAGCCGGCCAGGTGGAAGGGGTTCGAGAGCGGCACCCGGTCGAGCATGAAGACCACGTCGGTGGTCTCGCCGCCGCGGGCGTTGAAGGTGGCCAGCATGTCGCCGTCGCTGACGATGCCGGGCAGGGCGTGCACCGCTCGGGAGACGTCCTCGAGGCTGCCGGGGGTGGCCTCGATGTCGCGGCGGGTCAGCTCGTAGCTGCCGGTGACGGTGCCCTCGTTGGGCTTCAGCGGAGCGCGCTCGACCTCGCGCCAGGTCTTCTCCTGCCAGGTGATGACCATCTCCATCGCGCCCTCGGGGTAGAGCGTGAAGGAGCGGCTCAGGTTCTGGCCGGCGACGATCTCGACCTCGCTGGAGATCGGCGTGAAGCCGGGGGCCTCGACGACGACCTCGTAGGTGCCGCTGGGGAGGAAGGTCAGGCGGAACTCGCCGTCGTCGGCGCTGGTCAGCGCGCGAGGCTCGCCGGGCTCGTCGACGCGCGTGATCGTGACGCTGGCGCCGGGCCAGGGCAGGCCGTCCGGGTCCACGACCAGGCCATGGAGCGAGCCGGGGCTGGGGTTTCCGGTCTGCTCGGCCAGGCCCAGGTCGAAGCGGAAGCGGTAGTGGATCTGCACCGAGACCGGCACGCCGCCCTGCGTCGCGGGCGAGAAGCGCAGGCCCCAGGCGGCCTCGAGCGCCGAGGCGTCCAGCAGCACGTGCGGGCCCTGGACCAGCTCGACGTGCACCACGTTGCCGTGGGTGTCGACGGTCAGCAGCACCAGCACGTCGCCGCTGATGGCGCGGGCGCGCGCCTCCTCGGGGTAGGTCGGCGTGACGTCCTGCAGCAGCGAGGGGGCCAGGATGGGGGCGTCCGGGTCGGGCTCGGCCTCGGGCGTGACCTCGGCCTCGGGGGTCTCGGGGAACTCGTCCTGGGCCAGGGCCAGGCTCGCGAGGAGCAGGATCATGGGAACACCCTTGCGGTCAGAGCTGCGCGGCCGTCGAAGCCGACCACGCTGCCGCCTCGCTCGAGCAGGGCGAGGAGCGCGACGAGGCCGACGCAGAAGGACAGCCCGAGGCAGCGCTCGGGCGCGATCGCGTCGGGCAGCTCCGGGAGCGGCGACTCGGCGGGCAGCGCGGCCCGACGAGCGAACAGCGGCGCCTCGCCCAGGGGGTGGACGCCATCGAGCAGCTCCACTCGAGGGCCCGGCCCTTCGGCGGTGAGGAGGACGGCGGCGACCGCCTCGCCCAGCGCCGGGTGCGCGCCGTGCAGCGCGAAGGCCTTGCGGCTGGTCTCGGTGATGTCGTCGCCGGCCACGACCAGGACCGCCGGTGCGCCCAGGGCGATCAGCTCGAGCCCCCGAGCCAGGGCGGCCAGGCCCGAGCAGGCCGAGGCGCTGAGGGTCTCGCTGGGTCCCTTGAGGCCCAGGCCGATCGAGAGGTGGCCCACCGGGGCGTTGTAGACGCTGTTCTGGAAGGCCAGCGGGCTGGCGCGCTCGGGGCCCTCGGTGAAGAGCCGCTCGAGGAAGCGCTCGGTGGGGCCAAGCTCGCCCAGCGCCGTGCCCCAGATCACGGGGAGCGTGTCCAGGTCGTCGCGGCCCTCGAGCAAGGGCGCGGCCGCGGCGGCCACCAGGCGGGACAGCGGGCTCATGCGGCGCCAGGACCCGGCGGGGAAGGCCGGCACGCGGGCGGGCTTGTCGACCCGGCGGAGCTCCTGACCTCGGGGCGCGCAGGCCAGCAGGTCGGCGAGCAGGTCCTGGGTGCCGCCGGGCACGCAGAGTCGAGCGCCCGCGACGTGGGCGACCAGGGCGCTCATGCGGGCCTCGTGAAGAGCACGGCGGCGTTGTGGCCGCCGAAAGCGAAGTTCACGGACATCACGGCGTCCACGCGCTGCGCGCGGGTCGAGCCCACCAGGTCCAGGTCCGGGAAGCCGCTGGTGACGCAGCCGACGTTGGCCGGCAGGCGACCCTGGTCCATCGCGCAGATCGCGACGATGGCCTCGATCGCTCCAGCCGCCCCGAGGGTGTGGCCGATGGCGCCCTTCTGCCCGCTGACGGCCGCCTCGGGCAGCTCGGCGAGCAGCGCGCCGGCCTCCATCGCGTCGTTCAGCTCGGTGCCGGTGGCGTGGGCGCTGACGTAGCCGACGCGGCTGGGGTGCAGATCCCCGAGCGCGGCGCGGATGGCGCGCCGGGCGCCCTCTCCCTCGGGCTGAGGGGCTGAGAGGTGGTGGGCGTCGCTGGTGTTGGCCGCCCCCGCCAGGATGGCCAGGGGTCGAGCGCCTCGAGCCAGCGCCGCGTCCAGGTCCTCGAGCAGCAGCGCGCCGGCCCCCTCGCCGATGTTCATGCCCTGCCGCTGCGCGTCGAAGGGACGGGTCGGCTCGGGGCTGTAGACCCCCAGGCTGCCGAAGCCCGCCAGCGTGATCTCGCAGAGGGCGTCGCTGCCCACGACCAGCGCCGCCGTGGCGCGACCGAGCCGGATCAGGTCGGCGGCCGAGGCAAGCGCGACCGTGCCCGAGGTGCAGGCCGTCGACAGCGTACGGCGAGGCCCACGGGTCTCGAACATCTGGCAGACGCGCTCGGTGGGCAGGTGGCAGAGCTGGGGCCAGACGAAGCTGTCGGGATCTGCTGGCTCGTGGCCCTGGGCCAGGGCGGCCCAGGCGGGCTCGGAAGCGCGCATGTCGGCGCTGGTGGTGGCGCCCACCACCGCCAGCCCAGGTGGGAGAGTGTCGCTGCCCAGGGCCTCGCGACAAGCCAGCAGGGCCAGGGCCG
>CALGIB010000214.1 GCA_937915955.1 uncultured Pseudomonadota bacterium | reverse complement strand
CGCCATCATCGCCAGCGTGCTCTGGACCCAGCACGGCCCCACGCTGGCCCTGCTGGGGCTGGTGCTGCCCATCGTCTCGATCCCCGCGAACATCCTGGACTGGCGCTACCAGGGATGGCTGGTCACCGGTGACGTGGTCGTGGCCCGCCGCGGCTTCTGGCGCCGCCGGACCTGGATCCTGGCTCGGGACAAGCTGCAGTCCGTGCACCTGGTGCAGGGCCCCCTGATGCGCTTCCACGGGCTGGGCCGCCTGGCTGTGCGCGTGGCCGGCAGTCAGATCGTGCTGCCCGACATCGGCTTCTCGGTGGCCGAGAGCCTGCTCGATGAGCTGCGCCCCACGCCAGAGCTGTCGCTGGATTGAGCCCGCGCCTGGCCATCGTGGGGGACGTACACGCCAGCTTCTCGACCCTCGAGCCCGTGCTCGAGCGCATCGAGCAGGTGGGCGTCGACGGCATCCTGCAGGTCGGGGACATCGGCGGTCACCAGCTGGGCCGGCGCAGCCCCGAGCGCGCGCCCTACCGCTACGGCCAGTATCTGGCGAGCATCCAGCGGGTGCTGGCTCGGCTCGGCGAGCTGGCCCCGGTGCTCTGGGTGCCGGGTAACCACGACCTGAAGGGGCTCTCGGGCCCCGGCCAGACCGACGGCCAGCTGTCCGAGCTCGCGGGCCTGCGGGTCTTCGGCATCGGAGGCGCCGGGCCGGACCGCTTCGGCTTCCCCTACGAGTGGGACGAGGACGATCTCCGAGCGCTGCGGGTGCCCGAGTGCGACGTGCTGCTGTGCCACGCGCCGCCCCGGGACACGCCGCTGGATCTCGTCCCCGCGCGCAACGAGCACGTCGGCAGCGCCGCGATCCGCGAGCTCGCCGAGGGCCACTCCGGCGCCCTGGTCTGTGGGCACATCCACGAGAGCCCAGGCGTCTGCTGGGTGGGCGAGTGCCTGTGTCTGAACGCCGGAGGGCTGGGCTCTCCCTGGGGGGCGCCCAGGGTGGGCTTCCTGGAGGGGGTCGACCGGGGCTGGGTCGAGGACCTGCGGACGGGCTGGCGGCAGGAGCTGCGTCGCTGATCGGGCGTGGAGCGAGCCCCAGCCGGGTCACCGCTTCAGCTTGCGCCAGTCCACGAAGCCTCGGCCCTTCACGTCGGGCTGGCAGGTCGGGCAGAAGAACGCGTCGTGCCCATGCACCCCGGCGGCCCGGATCTTCGTCCCGCAGCGCGGACAGGGCTGCCCCTTGCGGTTGCGCACCTTGAGGAAGTCCCGGACCTTCTCCGACAGCTCGGGCTGCCGCCTGGCGATCGTGTCCCGGGCCTGCCTCAGCACCGCCTTGATCGCCTTGTGCAGCCCCTCGAGCTGCTCCTCGCTCAGCTCGCGGACCCGGGCCTTGGGGTGCAGCCCGGCCTCGAACAGCACCTCGTCGGCGTAGGCGTTGCCCAGCGCGTCCAGCGCCGACTTGTCCATCAGGAAGACCTTGACCTGGTCGCGCCGCTGCCTCGCCAGCGCCGAGAAGGCCTTGAACGTGAAGGCCCGCGACAGCACGTCGATCCCGACGCTCGCGAAGCCCGGGATGACCCGGTCCGCGTCCACCCTGGGCACGATGTAGACCTTGCCCATCTGCACGTCGTCCCGGTAGCGGAGCTCCTGACCGTCGCCGATCCCCAGCACGAAGGCGGTGTCCTTTCGGCGCCGGGCGCTGCCCTCCTGCAGCTCGAAGCGACCCGCCAGCATCGGGTGCACGACCAGATCCAGCTCGCCCGAGAGCGTGAAGACGACGAAGTGGGCCCGCCGCGTGACCGCCTCGACGCTGGCCCCGAGCAGCTGGGACGGCCCGTCGCCGAGCACCGCGACGCGCATCACGACCGGGTTGAGCGCCTCGGCCGAGGCGACGCCGCGACCGACCAGGCGCTCGCTCAGGATGGGGACCACGTACTCGAGGTCTGGGCGTTCAGGCATGGGTCAGGGTAGCTGGTGGGCGTCCTCTCTTCGACCCGGAGCCCCCGTGAACAAGTCCGCCCCCGCCGATCTCGGCCTGCACCCTCTGATCGCCCAGCGCTGGAGCCCTCGGGCCTTCCTCCAGGACCCGATCCCGGCCGAGACGATCGAGCGACTGCTCGACGCAGCCATCTGGGCCGCCAGCTGCTTCAACGAGCAGCCGTGGCGCCTCCTGGTCGCCGACCGCGGCGTCGATCCCCAGGCCCACGCGGCCGTGACCGCCGCCCTGACCGGCTGGAACGGGCAGTGGGCCCCCAGCGCGCCGGTGCTCTTGGTCTGCGGCCACACGACCCGCTTCTCCCACGACGACACCCCCAACCGCTGGGCCGCGCACGACCTGGGCCAGGCCATGGGCAACCTCAGCATCCAGGCCACGGCCGAGGGCCTGGCGCTGCACGCGATGGGCGGCTTCGACGCCGACAAGCTGCGTGAATCGCTCGCCATTCCCGAAGAGATCGAGCTCGTCAGCGTGGTCGCCGTCGGCCTCGCCGGCCCCGCCGAGCTGCTCCAGGGTGGCCTCCACGAGCGCGAGGTCGCGCCCCGCGCGAGGAAGAGCAAGGACGAGCTGGTCTTCCGCGGGCGCTGGAGCGGTTAGACCGCCGGCGCCATGAACGACGCCCTCATCGTCAGCCTCCTCTCGATCGTCCCCAAGAGCCTCGGCAGCAAGCTGCAGGGGGTCGTGGGCCGCTCGGGTCTGTCCCGCCACATCATCCGCTGGTACGCCGACCGGTATGGCGTGAACACCGACGAGATGGTCGGCACCCTGGACGACTACCCCTCGCTCCAGGAGTTCTTCGTCCGTCCGCTCAAGCCTGGCCTGCGGCCGATCGACCCCGGTGTCGACAGCCTGGTCTCGCCAGCGGACAGCCGGGTGTACGCCTTCGGCCAGGTCCAGGACGACGGGCACCTGCCCCCGGACGCCGGCCTGGACTTCGACGTGGTCAAGCTCGTCGGCGGCGACCCCCGCTACAAGGGCGGCCAGTTCGCGGTGCTCTACCTGTCGCCCAAGGACTACCACCGGGTCCACCACCCGGTGGACGGGCACGTCACGCGCTGGCACTACCTGCCCGGCAACTTCTGGCCGGTCTTCGAGGCCGCCACCAAGGAGATCGAGGGCCTGTTCGCGGTCAACGAGCGCCTCACCGTCTTCGTCGACACCCAGTCGGCCGGCCGCGTGGCCGTGGTCCTGGTCGCCGCCTATGGCGTGGGCCGCATGACCTGCGAGCACTGCGACGTCGTCACGAACACCGACGGCCAGGAGCGCAGCGAGGACCTGTCCATCCCCCAGCCCGCCCAGCGGGGGCAGGAGCTGGGCCGCTTCAACCTGGGCAGCACGGTCATCCTGGTCACCGAGCCGGGGGCCCTCGAGTGGGAGTTGACCCGGGACGACGACGTGAAGGTGGGTCAGCGCATCGCCCGCATCCTCGGCGGCGCCTGAACAGACTGGTTAAGCCCCGGTCTTCGCCAGGAGGCCCTCGTGATCGCACTGTTCAGCCTGTTCATGGCCTGCTCCGAGGAGCCGGCCCCCGATGAGCCCAAGACCTGCTGCACCCTGGCCGAGGTCGAGGAGATGTGCACCTCGGGCGTGTCCGAGGCGCTGATCCTCTCGACGCTCGAGGCCGCCGAGGCCACCCCCGAGCTGGGCGCTCAGGACGTCATCGCGCTGAACTCCGCGGGCTGCCCCGACGCCGTGATCGCCGCGCTGCAGGGCGTGGATCTCCCCGCCGAGGAGGAGGAGGCCGCCCCCGCCGAGGGCAGCTCCAGCGAGGCCGGCGTCAAGAAGGCCGAGGAGGAGATCCCGCTCCTGAGCATGCAGGTCGTCCAGGGCTCGCGCATGATCGACGTCAAGAACACCAGCAAGACCCGGTACTCAAACCTGACCATGACGGTGAACGGTCAGTACACCTACAAGCTGCCCAAGCTGGACGCCTACGACACAGACTCCATCCGCAAGGGCTCCTTCAAGGATGGCAACGGCACCAAGTTCAACGGCACGATCAAGAAGATCTACATCCGCGCCGACCAGGGGCACTTCAGCCAGAACCTCTGAGGGCGGCGCCGTCTCTCAGCGGTGGCCCTGGATGCGCTCCATGTGCGTGCTCAGGTCCCAGTCCTTGTCCCACTCGTCGGTGTGGCAGGTCGTGCAGATGGCCTCGAGCACACACTCGGGGCAGCTCTCGCCCAGCCCCTGGATGTTGCCCGCCGAGGGGGCGGCGACGTGCTCGGCCGCCGAGCCATGGCAGCTCTCGCAGGACACACCGGTCTTGCTCAGGTATCCGTCTGCGCTCGCGGGAGGGGGCCCGGTGACGGCCGGCGTGGCGTGGCAGGACACGCACTCGGTCTTGTTGGACTGCTTGCGGTCCAGGTGAGCCATGGCCCCGGCGTGCCCGCTGGCCGACCAGGCCTGGACCTCGGCGGCGTGACACTCCGCACAGACCTCGGGGCCCACGTTCGGACCCTCGGGGAAGGCCAGCAGCGGCCTGGGGGCCTGGCCCTGGGCCAGCTTCATCCAGAGGGCCTCCTGGTCGGCCTCGGACAGCCGCGTGGCGAAGTAGTGATCGATGTGTGGCAGGCCCTTCTCGACCGAGAACGCGATGCTGTGCTCGGCGTCGTGGCAGGTCACGCAGACACCCCGCGCGTCCTGGCGGGCGCCGTCGTGGGGACCGCCGGGACCGTGGCAGGCCTCGCAGCCCACCTTGGCCAGGACCGAGCCGTGGTCGCCCAGCTCGAAGCCGCCCTGGTCCAGGCCCGTGACGTGACACCGCACACAGTCCTTGTCGTCCGCGCGCTCGCCCAGGTAGATCGTGCGGTAGGAGGCCGCGTGATGGGTCAGGCCCATGGACTCGGACTCGTCCCCGTGGCAGGTCGAGCAGGCGTAGTCGCCCCAGTACCGACCGGGCTCGAAGTGACCCATCCGCGAGGGGTCCCGCCGAAGCCGCGCGACCAGCGAGGCGCCCTCGAACCAGGGGGCGTAGTGGTCGACGGCCAGCACGCCACCGCTCCCGTCGGGCTGGACCAGGATCACCGTCGGCGTGCTGCGGGCGCCGATCGAGAACGCCAGCCCCTGAGGGGTGTCGATCACCAGCTCGAAGGGCACCGAGTAGTCGGCCGCGAAGGCGTCCAGCTCATCCTGGGTGGTGCGGCTGGTGGCCACGCCGATGAACTGCAAGGTCGGGTCCTGCTGGGACCACTCGACGACCTCACCGATGGTGGTCTGGCAGTGGGGGCAGCCGGGCGAGAAGTAGAACAACAGCGTGGGCCCGGTCACCTTGGCGGTCGCCCAGTCGGGCAGCAGCACCGGGATGGGGTCCCGAGGGGTCAGGAGCGCGCCGGTCCCGGCGGCGGGCGTGCCCTGCACCCAACCCCGCTCGTCACGGGGGGTGTCGTCGGCTACCGCCAGGGGCAGAGCCAGCAGCCATGCAAACAGCCAGCGCGTCATGCGCGATGCTTAACGCGGAGACCGCGATGCCCCTTCCCCTCGATGACGCGCTCGCCCAGCTGGACTTCCTGATCGGCGCCTGGACGGTCAGCGGCCACCTGCACGGTCAGCCCGTGTCCGGCACCGCGCGCGCCGAGCGGGTGATGGACGGCAGCTGGATCGAGTACCGCGAGCAGCTCGACGGCTACGAGGACCGCTGCCTCTACGGCGTGGACCCGGAGACCGGCGATCTGCTCGTACACCACTTCTCGGGCGAGGCCGGCTACGGCTTCCACAGCGTGCTGCCCCTGGACGGCGGCGGCCTGTACTGGGTGCCGCAGGGCTTCGGCTCCATCGTCCGCCTGCTGCCCCAGCAGCGCGGCTTCCGATGCCAGGTCGTGCGCTACGAGGCCGAGGCCGAGGACGTGCTGCTGGTCTTCACGCCCGCCTGATCAGAGCGCCCTCTGGAACACGAAGGGGTGGCGGACCTCCTCGGTGGTCTCGGCCGGGAAGCGCCAGCGCTGCACCTTGCGGGCGACGCAGTCGGCCATGGCCTGGTCCCCGGTGGTGTTGTCGAGCACCTCGACCCGGCTGACCTCGCCCTCCTCGATGACCCAGGCCAGCTCGATGCGCCCCGCCACCTGGCTGTAGCGCTCCTTGGCGGTCTCGTGGCAGTACTGGGTCTGGGTGGAGTAGCGACGGATCACCCGATCCACGGACATCGCCTCCACGGGGGCGAGCAGGGCGACCTCCTCCTCGAGCTCGAGCTCGGGGGCCCGCATGTTGGCCCCCACGGCGGGCACGGGCACGATGGCCTGGACCATGCGGCGGATGCTGCGCTGGCCCCGGCTCTCGTCGTCCTCGAAGCGCCCCTCGTCCAGCTCCAGCTGGGCCGCGCCGTCGTCGATCTCCTCGGAGACGCCGTCGCTCTCCCAGACCACGCGGACCTCGTAGGGGTTCACGTCGCCGAACTCGATGCCGGCGAGCAGCGCGTCGAAGTCGCCCAAGGGCGCAACCTGGACCGAGGCGCTGCCCAGTCCGGCCTGGGAGACTGGCGCCGGCTGGCTGGTCCCACAGGCGCTGAGGTAGGCGAGGCTGATGATGCTGAACATGAACACTCCCGAGGCTCCGTTGCCCCCGGGATCGGTCAAGCCAGCGCCGAGCATGAGCCCCCGGGTCGATCCCGAAACCGGCGCGCGCCCGAGGCATCCACGCCCCGATGACCTCCCTGTTCCTCCTCGCGGGTTGCGCTCCCTTCTTCCCCTGTGGGCCAGGCGAGCTCCTCCTGTCCGACGGCTCCTGCAGCTCGAACGGGGGCCAGCCCGCGAGCGACTCCGAGCCGGACCCAGGCCCCGCCGAGGTCCAGTGGCTGAGCCTGTCAGAGAGCTGCCAGGGCGTCCGCGACGGCGACGACCCGCTGCTGCTGCGCTCGAGCGTGAAGCGAGGCGAGGACACACCCGGCCAGGGCCGCTTCGCCGAGCTCGTCGACGCACACTACGACCCGGACACGCAGATCGCGTGGGCCGTCGGTCAGGGCGGCGGCGTGACGGTGGACGTCAGCGACCCGGACGCGGCCGAGGCCCTGGGCTGGCTGCCCGAGCAGGACCAGCACAGCCGCTACCACCGGATCGAGCCGATCACCGACGAGCTCTGGGCGGTCAGCTACCGTGACACCTACTTCGCCTTGTTCGATCCGAGCCAGCCCGCGTCGATCCGAATGGGCAGCCAGCAGATGCTGGACGGCGCTGAGGGCCTGGCCTCCTACGGGGGGCTGCTCTACGTCACCTCTCGCGTGCGAGGCGTGGTCGCCTATGAGGTCATCGACCAGGACACCGCCACCGAGGTGTCCGCCACCTCGGGCCTGTCCTCGCCCTGGGACTTCTCCGAGGTCGACCAGCGCGGCTGGACCTACGTGGCGGACAACGACCTCGGGGTCGTCCCGGTGCAGCTGGACGGGGCGCCCACGACGATCCACGCGGGCGTGGACGTGGGGGGCCCGGTGCTGCACACCGAGCTGGACGGGGACTACCTCTACGCCTCCGCGGGCAGCGCCGGCCTGGTGGTGCTGGACCGCTCCGATCCCGCCGCGCCCGTCGAGGTCGCCCGCCTCGCCACCGGCGGCTCCGCGGTGATGAGCGCTGTGGACTCCGGCCTGCTCTGGGTGGTCGACCACGAGGCGGTGGCCGTCTTCGACGTCTCCGACCCCAGCTCGCCCCTGCCTCTCGGGCACGAGATCACCGAGCAGTTCGCCCTGGCCGTCGACGCTCATGAGGGCCGCGGCTACGTCGGCGACTGGAACTACCTGCACGTCTACGAGGTCGACCCCGACGGCCGCGCGCCCGAGCTCGACGTCGCCTCGGACCTGCTGCTGCTGTCCCCCGAGGGCGGCTCCACCGAGACCACGCTCACCAACCGCGGCGGCGGCACCCTGGAGCTGCAGGGCGCCACGACCGACGACGAGCGGCTCACCATCCGGGTCAGCGCGACCTCGCTCGAGCCCGGGGAGAGCGCGAGACTGCGCCTGGACTACAGCGGCGGCGAGGCGCTGAGCGCGACCCTGTGCCTGGCCAGCAACGACGCCGACGGCGGGGAGCAGGAGCTCACGG